>NZ_JBGFCF010000007.1:0-233596 GCF_041205445.1 Falsihalocynthiibacter sp. CO-5D18
GGGTGACACTTATTCTTCGGTCGAGAATATAATGGGGACTGCCTTTAACGACCTTTTGCTGGGCGACAACATTGCCAACAGTCTTTGGGGGGGAGCGGGGCATGATACCCTCTATGGGCGCGATGGGGATGACCATCTCTTTGGTGGCCTTGGTAACGATACTTTGTCGGGTAATATGGGTAATGACAGTCTGAATGGCGGCCTCGGGGCGGATGCGCTTATTGGTGGCTGGGGAGTTGATATAGCGGACTATTCGAGCGCATCTAGCGGCCTGCGCGCGGACCTCTATTATGAAATTGCCAACACTGGCGAGGCTACGGGTGACACTTATTCTTCGGTCGAGAATATAATGGGGACTGCCTTTAACGACCTTTTGCTGGGCGACAACATTGCCAACAGTCTTTGGGGGGGAGCGGGGCATGATACCCTCTATGGGCGCAGTGGAGACGACTTTCTCTTTGGTGGTCTTGGTGACGATACTTTGTCGGGTAACCTGGGAAATGACACATTGCACGGCGGCGCTGGTGTTGACACCTTTGTGTTTGCCACGGGTACAGGCTCTGATACCATTTCCGACTTCTCTATCAATGTCGACATTGTCGCAATTGGTGCGGGCGCGCGTCAATTCAGCGATCTGACACTTACGCGGTTTGGTGACGACACCATCGTACAATTTTCCAATACGACTATAACATTGCGCGACGTTCTTCCAGCAGAGCTAGACGCAAATGATTTTGTCTTCTAGAGCACTAAAAAGCGGAAATATCCTATAAATGTACGTGGGCGGGGTTTGCGGATGTGGGTATCTTGTGCCGCTTGTGTTCATGTATACATGAGTGCTAAGAAGGGGCGAAGTGAGGTCGTATGTCCCAAAGTATTCATAACCGTTCGCCAGAGAGGCTGTTGGACTCCGAGATTGATCGGTCGCGTCCAATCGGCGCACAGATCTATGATATTGTGCGCCTTAATATTATCGTAGAGAGTTTAAAACCTTCGACTCCCATCAACGAAACCGATCTTAGCCATTGGTTTGGTGTCAGCCGGACACCTGTGCGCGAAGCCTACTTGCGGTTGATCGACGAAGGATTAATCCACGCAAAAAGCAAGGTTGGCACAATCGTCGCTCCTATTGATGCCGCACGGGTGCGCGAAGGGATTATTATCCGTCGGTCGCTAGAGCGCGAGGTCGTCAAACAAATCTGCGAAAGAGACGTGGATTTGCGGACGTTGGATGCTAGTGTTGCGTTGCAGCGGGTTGCGGTTTCCCATGACGACCACATCGAATTTTTTAAACGCGACGAGGAATTTCACGAGGCCCTTGCGGAGTTGGCAGGCATCCCGTCCGCGTGGCGTCTTGCTCATTCCGTCAAGGCCCACACCGATCGTGCGCGTATCATGCTTACCGCAAATTTGCCGCTGCGGATTAACGTTGCTTTTGGCGAGCATTTGGAAATCATCAAAGCTTTACGCGTCAAAGATAGCGAGCTGGCGCAGGCCTTAATCAACAGACACATCAATTCAGCCTTTGAAGCAGTAGGAGACAACAGTGCTCAATGAAAATCGTTTTTTCCCCGTTGAGGCAACGACACGCGCGATAGCACAGCGGTTGTTCCATGAAATAGAGGCATTGCCTCTCATTTGCCCACATGGCCACACGGACCCGAGTTGGTTTTCGGGCAATGCGCCTTTTGCGAATCCTGCACTGCTTTTGATCGTTCCGGATCACTATATCGTCCGCATGATGGTTTCACAGGGGATACCCCATTCCGATATGGGCGTTCCCACGTTGGATGGCGCAGCATTTGAAATGGATGGCCGCAAAATTTGGCGTCTATTTGCAGAAAATTATACTCTGTTTCGCTCGACGCCCGTGCGCCATTGGATGGACTATACGTTGGAAAATCAATTTGGCATTGAAGCGCCTTTGCGTCCTGAAATCGCCGACTCTGCTTATGATCAAATTTCCGAGAAGTTGAACCAAGAAGCCTACCGCCCGAGAGCCCTTTATGAGGCTTTCAATATTGAAGTTCTTGCCACAACGGATTCCTGTCTTGATGACCTAGCACATCACAAAAGTATCGCAGAGAGTGCATGGAGCGGGCGGGTTGTACCCACCTATCGACCAGACGCTGTGACAAATCCCGATATCTCTGGCTTTGTTGAAAACATTGAGCGTTTTGGAAAAATTACCGGTGAAAACACCGCAACATGGGGCGGGCTTCTGCGCGCACATCAAAAACGTCGACAGGATTTTATCAAGGCGGGGGCAACGGCCACCGACCATGGTCACCCCAGTGCGACAACCTGCGATTTCACTCAACAAGCCTGCCGCGATCTATATGCGGAAATCCTTGCGCAAACTGCGACCGAAGATCAAAAAGAGATGTTCCGCGGCCAGATGCTAACCGAGATGGCAAGGCTGAGTGTTGAAGACGGGTTGGTTATGCAAATTCATCCCGGATCTGACAGAAATCACAGCCCGCATGTCTTTAAGCGATACGGGTCGGATAAGGGGTTTGATATACCGAAGCGGGTGAATTTTGTAGAAGCTCTCAAACCGTTGCTCAATATCTTGGGACACGAAAAGAACCTGAGTATTATCCTGTTTACCTTGGATGAATCAACCTATGCGCGGGAACTGGCGCCTCTTGCGGCTGCCTATCCTTGCCTCAAGCTTGGGCCGGCGTGGTGGTTTTCGGACAGTCCAGACGGCATGATGCGCTACCGAAATCTTACGACGGAAACTGCGGGATACTATAACACCGTGGGATTTAACGATGACACGCGTGCGTTCCCGTCCATTCCTGCGCGTCACGATATGGCCCGCCGTGTGGATTGTGCATTTTTAGCGACCCAAGTTGCCGAGCACCGTTTACTGGAAGATGAAGCTGTCGAAGTGGCGATTGATCTCGCGTATCGATTGGCAAAACGAACATATGGATATGAGGATTTGGCATGAAGCAGACGTGGAGATGGTTTGGGCCAAAGGATTGCACCCTGATCGAAGAAATCGAGCAAGCGGGGGCAACGGGCGTTGTCAGCGGCTTGCACCACGTATCAAACGGCGAAGTTTGGACCCGTGCGGAAATAGAGAAACGACAAGCTGAAATTGCGACCCGCAGTGATGGCACGCCGTCGTCCCTCAAGTGGGATGTCGTTGAAAGCCTGCCTGTATCCGAGGATATTAAAAAACAAGACGGAGCATGGCGCGCCCATCTTGAAGCTTACAAAACCAGTCTCGAAAATCTCGCGGAGGCGGGCATCAAAACGGTTTGTTACAACTTTATGCCGATATTAGATTGGACCCGCACCGATTTGGCGTGGCGTCTAGATAATACTGCAACCTGTATGCGGTTTGATCTGATTGATTTCGCGGCATTTGACATCTTCATTCTCAATCGTGCCGACGCGGCAAGCGATTTCCCCGCCGAAGTGGTTGAGGCCGCAACCGCGCGCCATGCCTCTATGGTGGATGCAGACAAACAGGCGCTCATGGCGAATATTGTGATGGGCCTTCCTGGGGCAAACCAAGAACTGACTTTTAACGATTTTAAAGCCCTGCTTGGCTCCTATTCCGACATTACATCCGAGCGTTTGAAGTCCAATCAATACACCTTCCTCAGGGAAGTTCTGCCTACAGCCGAGCGCCTTGGAATGCGGCTTTGCTGCCATCCGGATGATCCGCCGTTCTCGCTGCTTGGCTTGCCGCGCGTCATGTCGACGGAACAGGATTATGCCGAATTGATTGCCGCTGTGGATAGCCCTGCGAATGGTATCACCTTGTGTAGTGGCTCGCTTGGCGTGCACCCGCAGAACGATTTGGCGGGGATGATGCGTCGGCTCGGCCCTCACGTGCATTTCCTGCATCTGCGCAACGTTCAACGTGAGAGCGACATGTTTCCCGGTTCTTTTTACGAAGCAGAACATTTGGGCGGGAGCACCGATATGGTCGCCTTGATTGCGGCGGTCCTGTCTGAAGAAAAACGCCGTCGAGCGGAAGGCCGTGAAGATTGGAATATCCCCATGCGCCCTGACCACGGTCACGAGATGGTCGATGATTTTAAGCGCCCTCAACAGCCAGGTTATCCCGTTACGGGGCGCCTGCGCGGGTTGGCGGAATTGCGCGGGGTGATTGCTGCATTGTCCTCGGATTTCGCAAATGTCTCTACAGATGCGCGTGACAATAATGCATAGCGAACCTTGCGCGTATGATCCAAGCGCGTCGGATGTCGGGATTGTTCATATCGGGATTGGCGCGTTCCATCGTGCGCACCAAGCGGTCTATACAGACAGTGTTCTCGCTAAAAATGGCGGCGATTGGCGCATTCTGGGGGTCAGTTTGCGCAGCACAGAGGTCGCTGACGCAATGAACGCTCAAGAGGGGCGTTATACCCTTGTTGTTCGCTCCGATCAGCGTGGCGAGCCGCCGGTTTTTCGCGAAATTGGCAGTGTCGCCAGTGTTCTCGCGGGCCAACGGGGCGTGGCACCGATCTTAGATGCGATGACGCGGCCTCAGACCCGTATTGTCAGTTTGACGATTACCGAGAAAGCCTATGGTGTCGATCTTTCGACTGGGCAACTGAACCTTGCCGATCCGCAGATCGCAAAGGATTTGGCAAACCCCGAATTGCCCACGGGGGCCATCGGCCTCATCACCCGCGCCCTTGCTGTGCGTCGTGCCTCGGGGACGGCCCCGTTCACGGTCCTTTCGTGCGATAACTTGCCCAATAATGGCGCTCTGGTCCGGGCAGGGGTTCTGGAGTTTGCCCACCGCGTGGACCCAGATTTGGCCTCGTGGATTTCGGTTCATGTACGGTTTCCATCGACAATGGTAGACCGGATTACACCCGCCAGTTCGGACAGTTTTTTTGCCGAGGTGGAGCAGGCTTTGGGCCATCCCGATCTCGCCGCTGTTGAAACGGAACCGTTTAGCCAGTGGGTGATCGAAGATGATTTCTGTAATGGCCGCCCCGCATGGGAAGATGCGGGGGCTATCTTGGTTCAAGATGTTGAGCCTTTTGAGAAAATGAAGCTTCGTATGCTCAATGGTGCCCACTCAATGCTGGCCTATGCGGGCTATTTGTCGGGCTGTACTTATGTGCGCGATGTCATGGATAATCCAAGGCTTGCCAAGAAGGTTGCCGCGCATTTGCAGGCTGCGAGCGAGACCCTAACTCCCCTCGAAGGTGTTGATTTTAACAACTACGCGACGGAGCTGATAAAACGATTTGGCAATCCCAACATCGCGCATGAAACCTATCAAATTGCGATGGATGGAACCCAGAAAATGCGCCAGCGGATATTCGAACCTGCAGCGGAAGTCTTGGCAAAGGGGGGCGACATAGATACGTTTGCTTTTGCGACCGCATGTTGGATCAGATACGCTTCGGGACGCCATGATAGTGGCACAGAGTACGCCTTGCGTGACCCTCGTGAGGAAGAGTTGGCAGATGTTTATGCAGCGCATGGCCAAAATGCCGAGTCCTTGGTGAAAGATATCTTTGCACTGCCAAATTTACTTCCAGCCGCTGTCGCAAAATCCGAAACATTTGCGAAAAACGTCACGCAACACCTTCAAAAAATTAGGGCGCACGGCGTGTTGGCCGCGATTTAGCACAATAATACTGCTTTATCATCGGCTTCCCCTCATAATGCACTCCAAGGTTCTTGTACTTTGGCGATGAAGTATTACGTGTCACCGTCAACGTTAGCGGAGAATGAAATGACATATACCCCCCCCCAAGTTTGGACGCCGGACACTGAAAATGGCGGAAAGTTCGCAAGTATCAACCGTCCGATTTCTGGGGCAACCCATGACAAAGAGCTTAGAGTGGGGAAACATCCGTTCCAACTTTACTCGCTTGCGACACCTAATGGCGTCAAAGTCACGGTGATGTTCGAGGAGCTTCTTGAGGCGGGCTTTACAGGCGCGGAATACGACGCGTGGTTAATCAATATTCAAGAGGGCGATCAATTCGGAAGCGGGTTTGTCGACATCAACCCCAACTCCAAAATTCCCGCTTTGTTGGATACAGCCACGGGGACACGCGTGTTTGAGAGTGGCGCAATTCTGCTCTATCTCGCTGAAAAATTCGGAGCATTCCTGCCCAAAGATCCCGCCGGACGGGCTGAAGCCTTGAATTGGCTGTTCTGGCTACAAGGCTCCGCACCCTATCTCGGCGGCGGTTTCGGGCATTTCTATGCTTACGCTCCTGAAAAGTTTGAGTATCCGATCAATCGTTTTGCTATGGAAACCAAGCGCCAATTGGATGTTCTTGACAAAAACCTTGCCGATCGACAATTTCTTGCGGGCGACGAATACACCATTGCGGATATCGCGACGGCTCCGTGGTATGGCGCGTTGGTTAAGGGGCTCGTGTATGACGCTGCGGAATTCCTTGACGTTGAAAGCTACAAGAACCTCAACCGTTGGACAAACGAGATTTATGATCGTCCCGCGTTCCAGCGTGGCAAAATGGTTAACCGTGCGTGGGGTGAGCCTTCGGAACAATTGCTAGAGCGGCATGACGCGAGCGATTTTACGACGTCCACACAGGATAAAATCGCTGCCGAATAGGCCCGATTTCATGAAGACAGACCGCTCAGGGGGAAATAGCCTTGGGCGGTCTTTTTAGGGAATAGTCTAAGGTTTTCTTTGAGCAAATTCCACAGGTCCCCCCTGCTTTTCCCACGTCGAAAATCCTTCTTTTAGGTGGGCGGCTTCAAACCCCATATCCTTGAGCATGGACACCGAAAGGGCAGAGCGCCACCCCGATGCGCAATGAAAGATGAATCTCTTGTCCTCGGCAAATATCTCTTTGAAATAAGGGCTTTCTGGATCGATCCAGAATTCAAGCATCCCGCGCGGACAGTGAAAGCTGCCGGGGATGAAGCCCGAGTGTTGACGTTCACGCACATCTCGAAGGTCGACGATCACGACGTTTGGGTCGTTGACCAATGCTATCGCGTCTTTGGTTTCAATCTCTTGGATGCGCGCGCGTGCAGTCGCAACCATTTCGGCCACTGATGTTTTAAGTTTCGACATGAAATCACCGTTTTCGCGTTGAGGGGACGATGTGAGCAGTTTGGCGTGAATGACTTGAACCAACAACCGTCAATAGAAAAACGGGCAGAAAACGTCTCCAAATCTTGCAGTAGAGGTTCTAGGTCACGACCACAATTTTACCGCCCGCCGTGTTGTTCTCCATTGCGGTATGTGCGGCAACGATGTCGTCAATTTTGAAGACTTTTCCAATTGGAACATTGAACTTTCCGGCGACAACCAAATCAGCGATGTCTTGCAACGGAGTTGCCAAAAAGTCTTCGTTGCCCCCCGCATAAGTGGTCAGATTTACCGCCGTTGGAATGGCGCCCATCGGGCTAAAGGCAGCCAGTTCCCATGCATTTCCAACCATGCCCGTCATGCAAACCGATCCCCCACGGGCCGTGCAGGCCAAGGAATCGAGCAATGTGGTTGTGCCGACCAGTTCAAGCACCTTGTTCACGCCCTCAGGATAGCGCTTTTTTACGTCTTGGGCGATTGCACCTGTATCTATGACGACATCATCCGCGCCGTTGTCCAAAAGGCTTTGGCGACGATCTTCGCGCCGCGTGGTTGCGATCACCGTGAGCCCCATGCGTTTGGCTAGGATGGCAGCACACAGACCCACTGATGTAGTGCCGCCCCGTACGAGGAGGGTTTCGCCCGCCTGCGCCTTTAAAGCCGTCTGAAGCGAGCCATTGGCCGTTTGGAGCATCTCGGGCAGGGCACCCAAAACATCCCACGCCAAAGTCGTTTTCAGGCGCATAACTTGGGCATTTGGCACCAATGTGTACTCGGCATAACTGCCATCAAACATCCGCCCCAATCCCCCCATCGCTGTGGCCACGGTTTCGCCCTCGGTGAAAACGCCATCTACGGATTGCGCAACGACGCCCACGGCCTCAATCCCCAAAATGCGTGGGAAGGGAACGTTGGGGGAATGCCCTTGGCGGGTAAATAATTCAGAACGGTTGAGGCCAAAAGATTTCACACGGATCAAAACCCAACCCGCTTTGGGTGTGGGGATCTCGCGGGTTTCGATCTTTAAAGCGTCGGGTCCGCCCGCTTCATGTATGACGACTGCTTTCATTTTGGACATGGTAAATCTTTCGTTGGCAAACGCAGTGCGTTAATCTGCGACAAGACGATAGGGCACCAAAAACAAAAACGGCCTAGGGCGGAAACCCAAGGCCGTTTTTAGTTTGACCAGATGGAGCGGGCGAAGAGATTCGAACTCTCGACCCTAACCTTGGCAAGGTTATGCTCTACCCCTGAGCTACGCCCGCACCGTCTGGTGAGGAGGGGTTTAGTCCGAACGATTGGGGGCCGCAAGGGGAATTTGGCAGAAAATTTAAATTATTTTCTAAGCGACGGAAACTGCCCGCTCGCGCGTGTGTCTCTTATAGAAAGTGAGAAGTTTTTAATGGAAAACGACCCTATCATGCGACGCGATATCCGCCTCATTGACTGTCTTTGCAAGTCACGCAGAGGGTTGACGGGAGGGACGGGGGCCATCCGCGGGGCAATTCTCACAATTGCCATCGGGATCGCATTTCTTGCACGCCTTATGACGGTTGTGCCTATGTTTGCGGCTTCAGCTCAAGAAATAGGCCTTTGTGCCATGACTTTGGTCTTTGGGGCTGCGTAACAAAATACCTCTTGTTTACGCGCTCTTTACAAAGGTTGGTTCAATATACCTCGAATAGGGCCGACTGGATTCGGCGCAAACCGGAACAAGATTGCCCGCGTTGTGGCACTCAAGAAAAGAAGAGGACAGCCTGTGACTATGTCTCAAGATCGACTCGTGACTCTCTGTTTTAAAAAAGGGGGAGAAACAAAAGTTTTCGCGAGTCGGAGCCATGCCAAACTAATGGAAAGCGTTTTTCGGAGTCACCTTGGCGGGACCTCCAAATCGCGTTGGTTGGAATCTACGCTGTCAGATGGCTCTATGGTCGTAGATATGAACGAATTGTCTGCCGTAGTGAATTGTGAATATACTGAAAAGTAAGTTTGATTGACGCGGAATGCGCATAAAAATACCCGCCGCAATCTCTTGCGACGGGCAATGTTTCTCTCGTTAGGTTCTATTCCAGCTCAACAAGCAGGTCTTTTGCGTCGATTTGGCTGCCCGGCGTAACATGGACAGCTTTGACGGTCGCGTCGCGCTCAGCATGAATGCCGGTTTCCATTTTCATCGCTTCAATCGTCAAGAGCAGGTCACCCTGATGGACCACTTGGCCGACCGTTACCGCGAGTGTTGCCACAACACCTGGCATTGGTGCTCCGATATGGTCGGTATTGCCATCCACGGCTTTTGGCCGCGCGGCGGTTTTTGCTTTCACCAGACGATTTGGAACACGGATAACGCGCGGCTGGCCGTTTAGTTCGAAAAAGACCTTAACTTCGCCATCTTCTGTTGTTTCGCCAACGGCTTGAAGGCGAATTTCAAGCTTTTTGCCCGGTCCGATCTCTGCTGTGATCTCTTCAGCAGGTTCCATTCCATAAAAGAACGTCCGTGTCGGAAGCGCCCGCACGGGTCCATAGAGGCGGTGACGGCCCATGTAATCCAAGAACACTTTAGGATACATGAGGTAGCCATTGAGGTCTTCGTTATCCACGGTGAACCCATCCAAAAGCGCGCTAAGTTCGGCCCGCGTTGCTTCTAGGTCTGTGGGTTCCATCGCGGCACCTGGGCGCGTCAGGTTAGGAGCCTCGCCCTTGAGGACTTTGCTTTGGATGCCTGTTGGAAAGCCACCTGGAGGTTGGCCCAAATTCCCGCGCATCATGTCGACGACACTCTCGGGGAAAGATAGATCCACCTCGGGGTTCTCGACCTCGGCACGGCTAAGTCCCTGAGAAACCATCATAAGCGCCATGTCGCCAACAACTTTGGACGAGGGCGTGACCTTCACAATGTCACCAAACATCTGGTTCACATCCGCATAAGTTTGCGCAACTTCGTGCCATCTCTCCTCAAGGCCAAGGCTGCGCGCCTGTGCTTTTAGGTTGGTGAACTGGCCTCCGGGCATTTCGTGCAAATAGACTTCGCTGGCGGGGGCTGCGAGGCCGCTCTCGAAGGCCGTATATTGTGCGCGCACCGCTTCCCAATAGTTTGAGACTTCGCGGATTGAGCCGATATCGAGGCCAGTTTCGCGCGGTGTGTGACGCAAGCTTTCGACGATGGAGCCAAGACAAGGTTGGCTGGTGCCGCCCGAAAATGCATCCATTGCCGCATCGACGGCGTCAACGCCTGCTTCGCTTGCCGCAAGGATTGTGGCGCCTGCGATGCCGGAGGTATCATGTGTGTGGAAGTGAATCGGCAGGCCGACTTCTTCTTTGAGAGCTTTAATCAAAGCGCCTGCAGCGGTTGGTTTGAGGAGGCCAGCCATATCTTTTAGGCCGAGTACATGGGCACCCGCCGATTTGAGGTCCTTGCCCATTTCCACGTAATACTTAAGGTTATATTTTGCGCGGTCGGGATCGAGAATGTCGCCCGTGTAGCAAATCGTGCCTTCGCAGACCTTGTTCTCTTCCTGAACAGCATCCATCGCTACGCGCATGTTTTCGACCCAGTTGAGGCTGTCAAAGACGCGGAAGACATCGACACCAGTTTCGGCGGCTTGTTTGACAAAGGATTGTACAACATTATCAGGATAGTTGGTGTAACCCACCCCGTTCGACGCACGCAAAAGCATTTGCGTCATCACGTTCGGCATCGCGGCCCGCAGGTCACGCAACCGTTGCCATGGGCATTCTTGCAAGTACCGATAGGCCACATCAAATGTCGCGCCGCCCCAGCATTCAACAGAGAAAAGCGATCCAAGATTTGCCGCATAGGTCGGTGCAACACGGATCATATCAATCGAGCGCATCCGCGTGGCAAGTAAGCTTTGATGCCCGTCGCGCATGGACGTGTCAGTGATCAAAAGTTTCGTTTGCGCGGTCATCCAATCGGCCACAGCCTGTGGGCCCTCGGCTTCTAGCAGGTTGCGCGTTCCAATGACGGGCGTGCCTTTGAGTGCGGGGGGAGCGAGCGAACGTTGGTCCGCCGAAGGCTTTGGTCTTCCAGCGGTTTCTGGATGGCCGTTGACTGTAATTTCCGCAACATAGGTCAGAATTTTGGTGGCCCGATCACGTCGTTTTTTGAATGTGAACAGCTCTGGTGTGTTGTCGATAAACGTCGTGGTGTAGCTGTTGTCTAGGAAGGTCGGGTGCTTGAGAAGGTTCTCAACAAAGGCAATGTTGGTGCTCACGCCACGGATGCGGAACTCGCGCAAGGCGCGGTCCATACGCGCAATCGCCGCCTCGGGTGTTGGGCCTTTGGCGGTCACTTTTACCAGCAAACTATCATAATAACGGGTGATGACGCCGCCAGAATAGGCCGTGCCGCCGTCAAGACGGATGCCCATGCCTGTTGCGCTGCGATAGGCAGTGATGCGGCCATAGTCTGGAATGAAGTTGTTTTGCGGATCTTCTGTTGTCACGCGACATTGAAGCGCGTGGCCCGTTAGGACGATATCTTCTTGGCTGGCTTTTCCGGTCGCTTGAGCAATGGTTTTACCTTCAGCAATCAGGATTTGCGCCTGCACGATGTCGATGCCTGTGACCTCTTCGGTGACTGTATGCTCGACTTGAACGCGGGGATTTACTTCGATGAAGTAGAACTCCTCGGTGTCCATATCCATCAGGAACTCGACGGTTCCCGCACATTCATATCCAACATGGGCGCAAATTTTGCGACCTAAGGCGCAGATGTCGGCGCGCTGTTTATCAGATAGATATGGGGCAGGGGCGCGTTCGACAACTTTTTGGTTGCGACGTTGTACCGAGCAGTCGCGTTCAAACAGGTGATACATGCCGCCGTGTTTGTCGCCAAGGATTTGGACCTCAACGTGGCGGGCGCGTTGGATCATTCTCTCGAGGTATCCCTCGCCATTGCCAAACGCAGACTCGGCTTCGCGACGCCCTTCGAGGACTTTTTCTTCAACTTCTTCTGGGCCGTAAATCGGACGCATGCCACGGCCACCGCCACCCCAGCTCGCTTTGAGCATGAGGGGGTAGCCAACTTCTGCGGCTTCGCGGCGTACCTTGTCCATATCATCGCCAAGGACTTCGGTTGCGGGAATGACGGGCACACCCGCCTCAATCGCAACACGGCGCGCGCTGGCTTTGTCGCCTAGGGCGCGCATTGTCTCGGCTTTGGGGCCAATAAAGGCGATGCCCGCAGCGTCACAGGCGTCTACAAAATCGGGGTTTTCAGAGAGGAGGCCGTAGCCTGGGTGGATCGCGTCCGCGCCCGCCATCAGGGCAACCCGAATAATTTCTTCGATGCTTAAATAGGCGGCCACGGGACCAAGGCCTTCGCCAATGCGATAGGCTTCGTCGGCTTTGAAGCGGTGCAGGCCGAGTTTGTCTTCTTCGGCATAGACGGCAACAGTTTTCTTGCCCATTTCGTTTGCGGCTCGCATGATGCGAATAGCAATCTCACCGCGATTGGCGATTAGAATTTTCTTGAAGTCTGACATTTTGAATTCCCCGATAGCTCTCGGGAGTATCTTTTAAGAATTTTCTGCGTCGCCGTAAAGCTTTCTTCGCTGTTGCAGCAATTTTCGGTCACGATTGTTTACCAATTAGTGCTATTATTCCAATTTGGGCGTAGTATTTGGAAGAAGTGTCTGAAAGTAGATCGATTTGGGTCCTGTGTGCTGACCTACTTTTCGAATCCACGCCGGAACCTCCCTTGTGGATAGCAGGCGATTATCCGTGCTGTTTTAAGGTGCCGCTATCAAATGCATCCCAAAATTCACTTGGAACATATTGAGAACACCCTCTTTTCCTTTGCAACAAAAACGGCTAGATTGCCCGCATGAGCAGTTTTGATGAAAATGACGCCTTTGAGGCCGCATCCCGCCCGTCCCTCGCCGCCCGCGCAATGGCTTCGCGGCCTACACCCTATTTGGATGAGCTAAATCCCGCACAGCGCGAAGCCGTCGAGACGATGGATGGCCCCGTTTTGATGCTCGCGGGGGCAGGGACGGGCAAAACCAAAGCCTTGACCAGCCGGATTGTTCATCTTCTCAATACGGGCCGCGCACGTCCGAACGAGATTTTGGCGGTAACCTTTACCAACAAGGCCGCTCGCGAGATGAAATTGCGGGTTGGACGCATGTTGGGGCAAACCATCGAAGGGATGCCGTGGCTTGGGACCTTCCATTCGGTGTGTGTGAAGCTTCTACGTCGTCACGCTGAACTTGTTGGTCTCAAAAGCAATTTTACGATCCTTGATACGGATGATCAAATTCGCCTGTTAAAACAGTTGCTTACCGCCGCAAAGATTGACGATAAGCGTTGGCCCGCGCGGCAACTCGCGGGCATCATTGATGGTTGGAAAAACCGCGCGTGGACCCCAAAGCAAGTTCCAAGTGCTGAAGCGGGGGCGTTTGATGGTAAAGGGATTGAGCTTTACGCCCAGTATCAAACGCGCCTGCGCGAGTTGAATGCTTGCGATTTTGGCGATCTTTTGATGCATGTGGTGACGATTTTTCAAAAGCATTCGGATATTTTGGAACAGTACCAGCGGTGGTTCAAATACATCCTTGTGGACGAATACCAAGACACGAACGTCGCGCAGTATTTGTGGCTGCGGCTGTTGGCCAGTGGACATAAAAACATATGTTGCGTTGGGGATGACGACCAATCGATTTACGGTTGGCGTGGCGCTGAAGTCGGCAATATCCTGCGGTTTGAGCAAGACTTCCCCGGAGCGCATGTGGTGCGCCTTGAGCAAAACTATCGCAGTACGCCCCATATTCTGGCGGCGGCTTCTGGAGTTATTTCCGGCAATGCTGGACGGCTTGGAAAAGAGCTGTGGACGGATTTGCCAGATGGCGAAAAAGTGCGACTGATCGGTCATTGGGATGGCGAAGAAGAGGCGCGTTGGATCGGTGAAGAGCTTGAAACCCTTCAGCGTGGACGTCGGACAGAAAAAGGGCAAAGCCTTGAAACTATGGCGATTTTAGTGCGCGCAAGTCACCAAATGCGCGCCTTTGAGGATCGCTTCCTGACTATTGGATTGCCCTACCGCGTTATCGGCGGTCCGCGCTTTTATGAGCGACTCGAAATTCGCGATGCGATGGCCTATTTCCGTGTTGTTACCAGTCCCGACGACGATCTCGCGTTTGAACGCATCGTCAACACACCAAAGCGTGGGTTGGGAAATGTGGCGCAGCAGAAAATCCAGCTTTGCGCGCGTAAACACGAGGTATCTTTGCTCGAAGGGGCAAAGCATTTGTTGGCGGAAAACGGCATCGGCGGCAAGGGCGGCACAGAGTTGCGCAAGCTTGTCGAAGGTTTTGATCGCTGGATCGCTGAGGCAAGGTCGGAACGCTTATCACACATGGAGTTGGCCGAAATCATCTTGGATGAAAGCGGCTACACAGGCCATTGGCAGAATGATAAAACACCCGAAGGTCCTGGTCGGCTTGAGAACCTGAAAGAACTGGTCAAAGCCTTGGAACAGTTCGAAAATCTTCAAGGTTTTCTGGAGCACGTTTCCCTTATTATGGACAACGAAAATGAAGAGTCCGAGGAAAAGGTCACGATTATGACCCTGCACGGGGCCAAGGGACTTGAGTTTCCGAACGTATTTTTACCGGGTTGGGAAGATGGGTTATTCCCGAGTCAAAGATCGATGGATGAAAGCGGCGTGAAGGGTGAAGAGGAAGAACGACGGCTGGCCTATGTGGGCATCACCCGCGCCGAGCGACTTTGCACTATTTCATTCGCGGCCAATCGGCGAGTCTATGGCCAATGGCAGAATGCCTTGCCGAGTCGGTTTATTGATGAATTGCCTGAGGAGCACGTTGATGTCCTCACACCACCGGGTCTTTATGGCGGCGGCTACGGTGCGGCGGCAGGCGGGGCGCCGCAAATGGAGGCTCGTGCAACCAAAGCAGACGCATATAATTCACCGGGATGGAAGAGAATGCAGGCGCGCGCGAACGAACGTCCCACTGGTAATCCCCGCTCAAGCCGCCATTTGACGATTGACGCATCGGCAATCAGTTCCTTTACCGAAGGGGAGCGCGTGTTTAATCAGAAATACGGCTACGGAGTGATTGTCGAAGTCGATAACGACAAACTGGGGATTTCCTTTGACAAGGCGGGAGACAAGAAGGTCTTGGCCAGCTTTGTCGTGCCTGCGGATAAGGCCGGAGACGTGCCCTTTTAAGTTGTAAGTTTTGGTTGCTTTGTAAAGCTGGGCCCTGTGATGGGGCACCAGATTTTTTCGTGTCTGGAGAGGGAATTCTGGACATAAAAAAACGGCGATGTTCGGGAGGAGGTGAACATCGCCGTCTTATGTGTGCGCCTCGCCAAGCCTCTGGGAGGAGGAGAGTGGGTCGGCGCAGGTTACGTCGGATCTCAGGGAGGAGGAGAGAGATCCTTCGCAATAGTTGAGGCCGAAGCCCCGTGTATGCGACCTCTAGCACTTGGGAGGAGGATAAGTGCCTAAGGTCTATTGCGTCCGACCCAGGGAGGAGGAGAGGGTCATCAGCCGTTCGTTTTGGAGCTTCGCTCCGTGTAGGTGCGGCGACATCTGGGAGGAGGTAGATGTCACCGCTCTTTGCTCAGACCTAGGGAGGAGGAGAAGGTCTGATTAAGAATTCTTAGTTATACGCCGCTTCGATTGCGATACGTTTGATCATGGAACGGTGCATGCCCAAGTCGGCAAGGTCACGGTTCGAAAGAGCGTTCAGCTCGTTGAAAGTTGTGCGGTACACGTTGTAACGTTCGAACTTTTCGACCAACCCTTTATAGGCTGCGATGATACGGTCTTGAATGCCAGCTTCTGCGGCGCGGATGTCTGTAGCGAATGCCATTTGCATATCTCACTTTAATTTTCTGCTGCGCCGGATTGCGCTAACATGAGATCAATTTAGGGGCTGTGCTGCAGATGCACAATCCGGCTTGTCGTCAATGCTGCTATGCAGAAAATGCATAAGTAAGGCTGCCCTAAATTTAGGCCGATTTTCCGTCATTCGCCTTTAATTTAAGGTCTAAATTAACGCGAACTCTTGTGTTTAGGGGGAAAGCGGAACAATGCTCCCGCGTCGAAGTTCATAAGGAGTCGTTACATGGCTGTTACAAAACAAGAGATTCTTGAGGTTTTAGCGCGAATCAAAACAAGCGATGGTGCGAATCTAATTGCGCGGGATTTGGTGCGGGCCTTGGATGTCGACGGCGGGGCGGTGAAATTCGTGATCGAGGCGGCTTCTGCAGATGAGGCACGTATGCTGACCCAATCGCGCGATGAAGCCGAAGCTGCGGTGAAGGCGATGCCGGGGGTTCAATCTGTTTCTGTTGTTTTAACAGCCCATGGCCCAGCCGCCAAAAAGGCCGCGCCACCAGATTTGAAAATTGGACGTCATCCAGCGCCGCAGGCTGGTCCAACGAAACCTTCGGGTGTTGCGCGTATTTTGGCCGTGGGGTCAGGGAAGGGCGGTGTGGGGAAGTCGACGGTATCGTCAAACCTTGCGGTAGCGCTTGCGAAACAGGGACGTCGGGTTGGCCTGTTGGATGCGGATATATATGGTCCGAGCCAGCCACGAATGATGGGCGTGAGTAAACGCCCCGCGTCGCCAGATGGCAAAACTATCATTCCTCTACAGGCGCATGGCGTCACGATGATGTCGATTGGCTTGATGGTAGACCCCGAAAAGGCAGTCATTTGGCGCGGTCCTATGTTAATGGGCGCGTTGCAGCAAATGCTGGGACAGGTTGAATGGGGTGAACTCGATGTTTTGATCGTCGATTTGCCGCCGGGAACGGGGGATGTGCAACTGACCCTGTGCCAGAAATCGGACCTCACGGGCGCGATTGTTGTCTCGACCCCACAAGACGTGGCGATGTTGGATGCGAAAAAAGCGCTCAATATGTTTGAACAGCTCGGCACACCGGTTCTGGGGTTGATTGAAAACATGAGCACCTTCATTTGCCCAAACTGCGATCATGAGACCCAGTTATTCGGGCATGGTGGCGTTGAGGCCGAGGCTAAAAAGTTGGACCTGCCGTTCCTTGGAGCCTTGCCGCTGGATATTGATGTGCGTCTCGCAGGAGATAACGGGACGCCGATTGCACTTGGGGACGGACCTATGGCGCAGGCCTATGCAAATATTGCCAAGCGTCTTGTTGATGGCGGAATGGCGTAGCACCTAAGCCCCAAAGAGTGATGACTGCGGAGCGTCCATGGGAAACCATGGGCGTTTTTCTTATTCACGGGATGGATAAAGGGCGAATCGCCGAATTTTATGAAGTGTTTACCGTAGATTTGCGCGAGGTTGAGGGCTTTAGGGCCCATATTTGGTAAATTTATGGGAATTCATGGTCTTTTTTGCATTTTTCTTATTTGCACTATATGTGGTGTTTTTATCTCCCATATTGCACCATGGGTGCCAAGAATCGAAACTCCCAGTCTAATTTGTACACTTTTTGTTCTCTCCTTCGGAGGCGCGTGTTGCGGAAGTGCCATAAAAAACACTTGATTCCCATGATTTCCCATGTCATTCCTAGTATCAAGATGAGGACGGGATCAGGGGCAGATTAAGAACCCCAAACAAAAAGAACCAAATAGGTTTCATACAGGCGCCCGCCATTCATCATAATTGAGATCCGGCGCGCGAGCGAGCAGACATCCCCCCAGGTGGCGCGCGCAGCTGGACATCCCGGCAACGGGACACGGACGGCGGATTGAACAGTGGCAGCTCGTTCAATCCGCCGTTTTCCATTCAAGGGGTCGATGACCCCCCCAAGATCACAAGGAGCCGCGGGGACAGTGGCGAGAACATTTAGAGGCGAAAGCAACCATAAGGTTGATGCGAAGGGTCGGGTGTCTATTCCCGCTCTTTTTCGCCGTGTTCTTGAGGGCGCTGATCCAGAGTGGCGCGAAGGTCTTCAGCCGCGTGTCGTCATTGTTTACGGTGATGAGAAACGCAAGCAGCTCGAATGTTTTCCCCAAGAAGCCATTGATGAGGTCGACGCTTTGATAGCAAAGCTCCCCCGTGGTTCCAGTAAGCGCAAAGCCTTGCAGCGTCTTTATAGTGCGCAGGCGCATCCAACAACCGTGGATGAAACGGGGCGCCTCGTTTTGCCCGCTAAATTGCGCAACAAGATCGGCCTCGACGGAGAGGCTTACTTTATCGGTAATGGCGATACGTTCGAAATTTGGACGCCCGATGCCTACGACGCTTCCATGTCCGAAGGGCTGGATGGAGATGATGATTTTGATCCGGATGTTGATCCGAGCGTCTATTTAGACGCGCTGGGAGAGGGCTAACCAATGACCGCTGCCACGGACCAAAAAAAACCTCACACTCCTGTTTTGCTGCGTCCCTTATTAAAGGCTGTTGCGCCTGTTTCTGGTGCTTGGCTTGATGGAACGTTCGGCGCGGGTGGTTATACGCGCGGATTGCTTGAGGCGGGTGCGGATGTTGTTTACGGCGTAGATCGCGATCCGGCCGTGTTTGAAATGGCCAAGGATTGGGCTGAGCCCTACGGTGATCGGCTGAAGCTGGTCGAAGGGACATTTGGCCAAATGGATGACTATGCCTCGGGTCTCGATGGCGTGGTTTTGGATCTTGGTGTCAGCTCAATGCAACTCGATCAGGCTGAGCGCGGATTTTCGTTCATGCGCGACGGGCCGCTTGACATGCGCATGAGTCAATCGGGTGTTTCTGCTGCCGATTTGGTCAATGGCTGCAGTGAAGCAGAGCTTGCGGATATTTTGTTTCAATACGGCGAAGAGCGGGCAAGCTGGCGTATCGCGAAGGCAATCGTTGCTGCGCGCGAGGTTGAGCCTTTTACCACGACACTTGCGTTGGCCAGTTTGATTGAGAAGGTACTGGGTCGCGGGAAACCGGGGCAAAGCCATCCCGCGACACGCAGTTTCCAAGCGATCCGCATCGCGGTTAATGACGAATTTGGGCAATTGATTGAAGGGCTTGAGGCTGCCGAACGGGCGCTTAAACCGGGTGGGAAACTTGCAGTAGTAACGTTTCACTCGCTTGAAGATCGTATCGCCAAGAAGTTCTTGCAAGCACGCTCAGGCGGCGGCGGGAACGCCAATCGCTATGCACCTGCCGACGTTGAGATGCAGCCAGCGTTTAAATTGACTCCCCGCAAAGCTATCGGGCCCGACACCGAAGAATTGTTGGAAAATCCACGGTCACGGAGTGCGATTTTGCGCGTTGCAACACGAACAGATGCCCCCGCGGAAGGGGCAGGGCGCGCCGGATTGGGCTTGCCGAAACTCGTCACACAGGGGCGAAATTAATGCGTTCTATGTTTATTGCCATAACAGCCTTATTTGTTTTGGGACTTGCGTTTTGGGCATATAATGAAAATTATAAAACTCAAACGACCCTCAAAGAAATGGCAAACGTTCAAACTGAGATCGGGTTAAAACGCGAGCATCTGGCAATTTTGCAAGCCGAATGGGCCTATCAGAACCGCCCGATGCGCTTGCGCCAACTTGCCGAGATTAATTTCGACAGTCTTGGCCTTTTGCCGCTGCTCCCCGAGCAATTTGGCCACGTCGATCAAATTGATTACGACGTCGAGATGTTTGTAAAAGGGTTCCCTGTTTTTGAGGGCGGCATCGAAGTTTCCTCCCCAATCGACGGGGAAGATCAATGATCCGCACACCACTTCGTCCCCTTGCTCGCATCTTGGAGGCGCGTGCCAAAGGGGAAAATCCTGACCAAATCGAGCGTGAAAATATTCGCCGCCGTCATGAAGATATGCGAGACAAGGCGCGCAACCGTGCCGAGGGGCGCTTGCTTGTTTTGGGCGCGTTCTTTGTCATCGCGTTTGCGACCGTTGGCGTGCGGATGGGGCACTTAAGTGCTACAGATCCTGTTGAGCCTCGCGGTTCGACTACGGGCGTTGGCATTACTGCCCAACGCGCGAATATCGTGGATCGCGAAGGGCGTATCCTTGCTACAAATATCTCTACCTATTCGCTCTATGCCAATCCGCAAATCATTGTAGACAAAGAACGGGTGGCCAAGGAATTGGTCGGCATTTTTCCAGAACTCAAAGAAGAGCGGTTAATCAAAGATTTCACAGGGAAGCGGAAGTTTTTGTGGATTCGCAAACGGTTATCACCTGAGCAAATGCAAGCGGTCCATGAAATTGGCGACCCTGGCCTTGAGTTTGGTCCGCGCGAAATGCGCTTATATCCTAACGGTCAATTGGCAGCACATATCCTTGGCGGTGCCAGTTTTGGTCGCGAAGGGGTGCGGTCTGCGGAGGTCATCGGAACGGCCGGTGTCGAGAAATACTTCGACGATTATTTGCGCGATCCTGCCAACCGTGGCGCGCCACTTGAGCTATCGATTGATCTTTCGGTTCAGGCCGCCACACGTGAAGTCCTTTATGGCGGCATGCGTTTGATGAATGCAAAAGGCGCGACGGCGGTCTTGATGGAGGCTTCGACTGGTGCCATCGTTTCGATGGTTTCCCTGCCAGATTTTGACCCCAATACACGCCCACAAGTTCTCACGGAGGGCGACGCTTCCGATAGCCCCTTGTTTAACCGTGCGGTTCAGGGCGTTTATGAATTGGGATCGACCTTCAAGATTTTCACTGTGGCGCAAGCCCTCGAGACGCAGCTGGTGAACCCCAGCACCCCCATCAACACAAGTGGTCCCCTAAGATGGGGGAAATTCTCAATTCGGGATTTCCACAATTATGGCCCGACGCTTTCTGTTACGGACGTGATTGTTGAAAGCTCAAACATCGGGACCGCTCGGATTGCAATGCAAATCGGGGCCGCGCGCCAACAAGAGTTTTTGCGCTCGCTTGGGTTCTTTGATGCAACCCCCGTTGAATTGACCGAAGCGGCTGGCGCAAAGCCATTGTTGCCTCACAACTGGAGCGAATTGTCGGCGATGACCATTTCCTATGGGCATGGTTTGTCGGCCAGCCCGCTGCACCTTGCGACGGCCTATGCGAGTCTCCTCAATGGGGGAACGCGCGTTAAGCCTACTTTGTTGAAGCAAAAAACGGCTGCAGTTACGGGGCCCCGAGTTGTTTCAGTGGCGACCTCTAAGGAATCGCGCAGTATGTTGCGCCAAGTTGTGTCGCGCGGAACTGCGAGTTTTGGTGAAGTTGAAGGCTATGCGGTCGGCGGGAAAACAGGTTCGGCGGACAAGCCAAAACCACGTGGCGGCTATTATAAAGACAAAGTTATCGCGACTTTTGCGAGTGTCTTCCCTGCGCATGACCCAAAATATGTGTTGATCGTGACGCTGGACGAACCTTCCATTTTTACAATGGGCGAGGATCGCCGCACGGCGGGTTGGACTGCTGTTCCTGTGGCGGCAGAGTTGATCACGCGCATCGCGCCCTTGTTGGGCCTGCGACCAGAGCTTGACACCGAAACACCTGTGGCGATTACTCTGACAAGCAACTAAAACCCTTAGGGGCAAGGATGCGATGATTTGGAATAACGGGGTAATGCCATGACACGAAAAGTTAAAGAAAAACGATTGGCCGACCTTGGTTTGACCGCGCGCGGCCTCGCGAATGTGCCGGTTACGGGATTAAGTGTGGATAGCCGAACTGTGGAGGAGGGCCATCTTTTTGCCGCCCTTCCGGGGGCGAAAATCCACGGTGCAACCTTCATTGAATATGCTCTGCGCATGGGGGCCACCTCGATTTTGACGGATGCTGTGGGGGCGCAGATCGCGCGCACGGTCCTAGAGAAATATGGAGTGGCGCTTGTTGTGGCGGAAGATCCGCGCATGGCGTTGTCGTTTGCCGCGGCGTTGTTTTTTAAAGGCCAGCCCGCCCATATGGTTGCGATTACAGGAACAAACGGAAAGACGTCGGTTGCGACCTTCACCCGCCAAATATGGATTGCCTTGGGGTTTCCTGCGGCGAATATCGGCACGACGGGAGTAGAAGGGGCGTTTCAAGTTCCGCTTTCTCACACCACGCCTGAGCCGATTACCCTACATCGATTACTCGCTAAAATGGCCAAAGCTGGTGTAACGCATGCCGCAATGGAGGCCTCGAGCCACGGGCTGGCCCAGCGGCGACTGGATGCGGTCCGTTTGATGGCTGCGGGTTTTACCAATTTCTCGCAGGACCATTTGGATTATCACAAGGATTTTGACGATTATTTCAATGCGAAGGCGGGTCTTTTTGAGCGGGTGCTCTCAGCTGAAGGGCGTGCTGTTATCAATATCGACAGCCCGCGTGGCCTTCAGATGGCAGAGATAGCTCGCAGTCGCGGTCAGCGCGTGTTGTCGGTTGGGCGCACTGCGGGCGCGGATATGTGTCTTGTAGGGCAACGTTTTGATGCGCAAGGTCAAGAGGTTTTGTTCACATTCGAAGGGGGCCAAAATGGCCTGCGCCTTCCATTGATTGGTGGATTTCAGGCCGAGAATGTGTTGCTTGCCGCTGGACTTGTGATTGCCTGCGGCGAGAAACCCGAACGCGTGTTTGAGGTTTTGCCAGAAATGGTCACCGTTCCCGGGCGCATGCAGCACGCGGCGACGCGCGAGAATGGCGCGACGGTTTTTGTTGATTTCGCCCATACTCCAGACGCATTGTCGACCGCACTTACGGCTTTGCGACCCCACGTGATGGGGCGAATTGTTGTGGTTTTGGGCGCGGGCGGCGATCGCGATGCCAGCAAGCGCGCCCTGATGGGGCGGGCCGCATCACAGCACGCGGATGTTGTTTTCGTGACGGATGACAACCCACGCAGCGAAGATCCCGCCGCGATCCGCGACATGGTGATGGAGGGGTGTCCGCAAGCCTATAATGTTGGCGATCGGGCCGAAGCGATTTTACGCGCGGTGGATGCATTGGGGGCGGGGGATGCGCTGTTGATTGCTGGAAAAGGGCATGAAACGGGCCAAACGATTGGGGATGTGACATTGCCGTTTAATGACGCCGAACAAGCCAGCGTTGTCGTGGCCGCCCTTGAGGGGCGTTTGGCATGACCGCGCTTTGGACTTCACAGGATGCGCAAGCTGCAACGGGAGGCGAATCCACGCAGGAGTGGCAGGCCTCGGGGCTATCCATCGACACGCGGACCTTGCAAAAAGGCGATCTTTTTGTTGCCCTTAAAGACGTGCGCGACGGCCATGATTTCGTCGCACAAGCCCTTGAAAAGGGGGCTGCTGCCGCATTGGTCACGCATTTACCGGAGGGCGTTTCACCGGATGCGCCCCTGTTAATAGTGCCAGACGTTTTAGGCGCGCTTGAGGATTTGGCGCGTGCCGCACGGGCACGGACCGAGGGGAAAGTGATCGCCGTTACCGGATCGGTTGGCAAGACCTCAACCAAAGAAATGTTGCGCGTTGTTTTGGCACATCAGGGGCGCGTTCATGCGGCCGAAGCGAGTTACAATAATCATTGGGGCGTGCCGCTGACACTGGCGCGGATGCCGGTTGATACGGATTTTGCGATCATCGAGATCGGGATGAGCCATCCAGGTGAAATCGCGCCGCTTGCTAAAATCGCGGCGCCTAATGTGGCGATGATTACCAATGTCGCCGCTGCGCATTTGGAGGCCTTCGATGATATATCCGGAATCGCGCATGAAAAAGCGGCGATCTTTTCGGGGTTGGTTCACGGCGGGACGGCGATCATCAATGTTGACCTTGAGACCTCTAAAATCTTGTGGGACGCGACGCCAGAAAAGAAGGTAGGTTTCGGAACAGACACCAGCGCTGACTTCTTTCTTGAGGAGGTCAAGCTTTCCGATAATGTTACGGTGATTTCCGCGACGTTGAACGGCGAACCCGCCCTATTTAAACTGTCCTCTGCAGGGCGGCATTTTGCGATGAATGCGGTTGGCGTTTTGGCCTGTGTGCAGGCAGTCGGCGCGGATATTGGCCTTGCGGCTTGTGATTTGGCACAGTGGCGCCCCCCTTTGGGGCGGGGTACCCGCGAGACGATTTACCTTGATCGCTATGCAGCTGAAGTGAGTCTGGAGCTGATTGACGATGCCTTTAATGCCAACCCCACGTCTCTTGCGGCCGCGCTTGAAGTGCTCGCGGCGGCCAAGCCACGCAATGATGTCGGGCGCGTCCGAATTGGGCGACGTATGGCGATCCTTGGCGATATGTTGGAGTTGGGGGACGACGCAATCGAGCAGCACCGCAAAATTGCAACGCTGGAAAGTGTCGCGCAGATCGATAAAATCCACTGTGTTGGCCCGATGATGCGGGCGCTGTTTGACGAAATCCCAGACCAAAAGCGCGGCCTATGGGTCGCAACTTCGCAGGAACTCGTGGCCAAAGCCAAAGATCTCATCGACGCGGGCGATGTGATCTTGGTAAAAGGCTCAAAGGGAAGCAAAACGGCACTCGTTGTTGACGCTATCCGAAAACTGGGCCATCCAGCCCCAACACTTGAATAAGGGGCAGTTTATTGCTGTATTGGCTCACTGATTTATCGGACGGGGGGGATTTCTTTAACCTCTTTCGCTATATTTCGTTTCGCGCAGGCGGCGCATTCTTCACGGCGCTCATCTTTGGTTTTATCTTTGGTCAGCCGCTGATTAACCTGCTGCGTGCCAAACAAGGACGCGGCCAACCTATTCGCGATGACGGACCAGAATCGCATTTCGCAAAGGCAGGCACGCCAACAATGGGCGGGCTTTTGATCCTTTCTGCCTTGGTCTTTTCAACGCTCCTCTGGGCGCGCATTGATAACCCCTATGTGCTGATGATCTTGTTCGTGACACTTAGCTTTGGGGCCATTGGGTTCGCGGATGACTACGCAAAAGTGAGCAAGAATAACACCAAAGGCGTGTCTGGAAAGATCCGCATGGGGCTTGGATTATTGGTCGCTGCGATCGCGTCCTATTGGGCGTCCTGCTATCATCCTGACGGTTTGGCCTACCAACTCGCGGTTCCCGTATTCAAAGATACACTCCTGAATCTGGGGATTTTCTTTGTGCCGTTCTCGATGATCGTGATCGTTGGGGCGGCCAACGCGGTCAATTTGACGGATGGTCTCGATGGGCTTGCAATTATGCCCGTTATGATCGCAGCGGCAGCCCTTGGGGTGATCGCCTACACCGTCGGACGGGTTGATTTTACCGACTACCTTGATGTGCATTACGTGCCAGGAACCGGTGAGATACTGATTTTTTCGTCGGCACTTATTGGCGGCGGTCTGGGCTTTCTTTGGTATAATGCTCCGCCAGCGGCGGTGTTTATGGGCGACACAGGGTCGCTCGCGCTTGGCGGCGCTCTTGGCGCGATTGCCGTGGCTACTAAACACGAGATCGTTTTGGCCATAGTTGGCGGTCTGTTTGTGGCCGAAGCGCTGTCCGTCATCATCCAAGTTCTGTATTTCAAGCGCACAGGGAAGCGGGTTTTCCTGATGGCGCCGATCCACCACCACTTTGAGAAAAAGGGCTGGGCCGAGCCGCAAATCGTGATCCGGTTTTGGATTATTTCGCTTGTTTTGGCGCTTATCGGACTGGCGACGCTTAAACTGCGTTAATTCGCAAGACTATTTCAATGCGGGCGTGTCCAATCATGGGCGCGCCCATTTTTGTTTCCGGTGGATTGCTAAAGTCGCTTTGACAAGGCATGAACGGGAAAAGCAACGTCGCGCAAGGAGCCTCCCATGATCCCAGTCCAAGGATATACCGACCAAAAAGTAGCCGTTCTAGGGCTTGGGCGCTCAGGAATCGCAACTGCGCGCGCCTTGCGCGAAGGCGGCGCAATCCCTGTCGTTTGGGACGATAACGCCGAAGCGCGGGAGCGTGCGCAAGCCGAAGGTTTTGACCCCGTTGATTTGGGTAAAACGAGCGCTTGGGAAGGCGTGGCCGCGTTGATCCTTTCGCCAGGTATTCCGCATCTCTACCCAACGCCTAACAAATATGTGTCCATGGCGTGGGACGTGGGCATTCCTGTCGATAACGATATTTCGCTGTTTTTCGCGGGGTTTGCCACGACGGAATGGGACGAATTCGTGACCATGCCGCGCGTCGTCACCGTGACGGGCAGCAACGGAAAATCCACCACCAGCGCGCTTCTTCATCACGTGTTGCAACACGTCAATCGCCCAACCCAACTTGCGGGGAATATCGGGCGCGGTGCCTTGGATGTCGATCCCGCCATTGATGGCGAGGTCGTGGTATTGGAGCTTTCTTCCTATCAAACCGACCTTGCGCGTAACCTGACGCCCGATATCGCCGTCTTCACCAATCTTTCACCGGATCACTTAGATCGCCACGGCGGGCTTGGCGGATACTTTGCCGCGAAACGACGGCTCTTTGCCGAAGGCGGTCCTGATCGCGCAGTGATCGGTGTAGATGAGGACGAGGGGCGGTATCTTGCCAATCAGCTGGCGACGGGGAAGGCGGATGATCGCGTGATCCGTGTGTCGACGAAAGCTAAATTAACGGGGCCGGGTTGGAATGTTTTTGTGCGCAAGGGGTTCCTTTCGGAGTACCGCAAAGGGCGTCAAACGGGCTCCATTGATTTGCGGGCGATTCAGGGGCTTCCCGGCGTTCATAATCATCAAAACGCCTGTGCCGCCTATGCCGTCGCGCGCTCGCTCGGACTGGCGCCCCGCGTTATTGAGGCGGCGTTCCACAGCTTTGAAGGTCTGCCGCATCGCTCCCAAACGATTGCCACCAAAAACGGCGTGCGTTTTGTGAATGACAGTAAAGCAACCAACGTCGACAGTGCCGCCTGTGCGCTGGACGCGTTTGAGAATATCCGCTGGATTTGTGGCGGCCTCGAGAAGGAAGGTGGCCTTGGCGCGCTGACATCGCATTTTGCCAACGTGAAAAAGGCCTATGTGATTGGACGCGACGCCGCCAATTTTGCGCTTGGGCTTGAAGGGCTTGAGGTCGAAATTTGCGAAACCATGGCCGTCGCCGTGGCGCGTTCTACCGCCGAAGCCCAAGAAGGGGATACGGTCCTTTTGGCACCCGCCGCTGCAAGTTTTGATCAATACGACAGTTTTGAGAAACGCGGCGATGATTTTGCCGATTGCGTTGCGGCGCTTTAAGCACTGTCGCGACACAGAAAAGACCCACTAAATCCATCCTTTGGGTGGGTCTTTTTGCTGGATTAATCTGCGGTTTTTGCGTAGACTTTTCCCCAGACCCGGCAAACGGGCGATCAGAGGCAGTAAAGGCGGTACCCCATGACCGAGATGGTATATGGTTCTCTCCCCCATTCGGGCGGTGAACCCGTGCTCCCACGTTGGTGGCGCACAATTGATAAATGGACAGCAGTCTTTATTCTATTGCTCTTTGCAATTGGCATCCTTCTTGGGTTGGCTGCTTCTCCGCCTTTGGCCGAAAAGAACGGGTTTGCCCCGTTTCACTATGTTCAACGCCAAGCGTTTTTCGGGATGGTCGCCCTTGTGGTGATGATTTTCATTTCGATGATGTCGCCCGTTATGGTGCGCCGCCTTGGCGTTTTGGGCTTCGTTTGTGCCTTTGTTGCCCTGTTGTTTTTGCCCTTTTTGGGGACGGATTTTGGCAAGGGGGCGGTGCGTTGGTATTCCCTCGGTTTTGCCTCGGTTCAGCCGAGCGAGTTTCTCAAACCTGGTTTTGTGATTGTGACTGCGTGGTTGATGGCGGCAAGTCAGGAAATTAACGGCCCTCCTGGTAAAACCCTTTCGTTCGCTTTTCTGGTTTTTATCGTTGGTTTGCTTGCATTGCAGCCTGATTTTGGGCAAGCGGCGCTGGTTTTGTTTGGCTGGGGTGTGATGTATTTTGTGGCTGGCGCGCCGTTTTTATTGCTTATCGGCATGGCGGCTTTGGTGGTTTTGGGCGGCTCGTTTGCCTATAATAATTCCGAACACTTTGCCCGCCGTATCGATGGATTTTTAAATCCAGAAATTGATCCGACAACACAGATCGGTTACGCCACCAACGCCATTCAAGAGGGCGGATTCTTTGGAGTTGGTGTTGGCGAGGGGCAAGTGAAATGGTCACTGCCTGATGCGCACACCGATTTTATTATCGCCGTTGCGGCGGAAGAGTATGGTCTGTTGCTTGTTCTGGCGATCATTATGCTTTTTCTTGTAATTACAGTGCGCTCTCTCCTGCGGTTAATGCGCGAACGCGATCAGTTTACGCGACTGGCTGGCACAGGTTTGGCCTGTATGTTTGGCATCCAAGCCTTTGTGAATATGGGGGTTGCGGTGCGGCTTTTGCCCGCTAAGGGGATGACGCTTCCGTTTGTGAGTTATGGCGGCAGTTCTTTGGTCGCAGGTGGGATTGCACTTGGCATGTTGCTTGCGCTAACACGCAGTCGACCACAGGGCGTTATTGGCGACCATTTCGTTGGGCGTGGACGCGGAACTTTAGGGACGGATCAAGGTTAATGTCAGGACCACTTTTAATCATCGCTGCGGGCGGAACGGGCGGGCACATGTTCCCCGCACAGGCTTTAGCCGAAGCGATGTTGGCCAAAGGTTGGTCTGTAAAACTTTCGACCGATGCGCGCGGCGCGCGATATGCGGGCGGATTTCCACCAGACGTCGAGATCGAAACGCTCTCGAGCGCGACGTTCGCGCGGGGCGGATTGTTGGCAAAGGCGATTGTGCCATTTCGTGTGTTCGGCGGAGTCCTCGCGGCGGTTTGGAAGATGTATCGTGATAAGCCTGCTGTTGTCGTGGGCTTTGGCGGATATCCGTCGATTCCGGCTGTTGCTGCAGCATGGATTTTGCGTCGCCCTCGGGCGTTGCACGAACAGAATGGCGTCCTTGGACGTGTGAATAAACTTTTTGCCAAACACGTGGATGCCGTGGCCTGTGGTACGTGGCCGACGGATCTTCCTGAGGGGGTTGAGGGGCACGAAGTTGGCAATCCGGTGCGCAGCGAGATTTTGGATCGCGCGGGGGCTGGGTACATAGAACCGGGTGATTATCCGATGTCGATCCTTGTGATGGGCGGAAGCCAAGGCGCGCGCATTCTTTCGGATATTGTCCCCGCAGCCATTGCCGCCTTGCCAGATAGCTTGCGCCGCAACATCCGTGTAGATCAACAGGCGCGCGAAGAAGATTTAGAGCGGGTCACCGCGTTTTATCGTGAGGCCGAAATCAAGGCGGACGTAAAGCCGTTTTTCAAAGACGTGCCGCGCAGAATGTCGGAATGCCAATTAGTCATTGCGCGTTCGGGCGCCAGTACGGTTGCTGATATTTCGATCATTGGTCGCCCCTCCATTTTGGTGCCTTATGCTGCCGCGACGGGGGATCACCAGACGGTGAATGCCCAAGGTTTGGTGGATGCGCAGGCTGCAAAACTCTTGCAGGAAGCCGATTTCACAGTCGAGAATTTAACCGCATTGATCTTAGGGGTGATCACTCATCCCGATAAAGCAAATTCAATGGCGCGCGCAGCCCTTGGCTGTGGCAAGCCCGACGCGACTCAGCGCCTTGTTGCGCTCGTCGACTCGCTCCGCGAACATCCCCTAAGCACCGAGGCTCACACATGAACCGTCAAGCGACCAAACTTCCCATCGAAATGGGTGCCATTCATTTTGTCGGGATTGGTGGCATTGGGATGTCGGGCATTGCAGAAATGCTTTTGGATCAAGGTTATCAGGTTCAGGGCAGTGACTTAAAAGCCAGCAAGATCACTGACCGTTTGGTCGGCCTTGGGGCGACAGTATTTTTTGGGCAAAAGGCCGAAAATCTCGAAAACGCCGAAGTGGTGGTTATTTCAAGCGCGATCAAGGCGGGTAATCCGGAGTTGGATGCCGCTCGCGCCACGGGGCTTCCCGTTGTGCGCCGTGCAGAAATGTTGGCCGAATTGATGCGGCTGAAATCCAATATCGCCGTTGCGGGAACGCATGGCAAAACAACAACGACGACTATGGTGGCCACGTTGCTGGATGCGGGCGGCCTTGACCCGACGGTGATCAATGGCGGTATTATTCACGCCTACGGGTCCAACGCGCGCATGGGTACGGGCGAGTGGATGGTGGTCGAGGCCGACGAGAGTGACGGAACTTTTAACCGTCTTCCGGCCACCATTGCGATCGTCACAAATATCGATCCCGAGCACATGGAGCATTGGGGTGATTTCGATACTCTGCGCCAAGGTTTCCTTGATTTCGTGTCAAATATTCCCTTCTACGGCGTTGCGGTTTGTTGCACGGATCACCCGGAAGTTCAGTCCCTTGTGGGCAAAATAACCGACCGCCGCGTGATCACATTTGGGTTCAACGCCCAAGCGGATGTACGGGCGACCAACCTGAAATATAAAGAGGGCGTGGCGCATTTCGACATCGCGTTGAAGGCCGAAAATCTGGTGATTGAGGATTGCTCCTTGCCAATGCCGGGGGACCACAATGTGTCCAACGCGCTTTCGGCTGTCGCGGTCGCGCATCATTTGGGTGTTTCGCCCGCAGACATCAAAACGGCTTTGAAAAACTTTGCCGGCGTGAACCGTCGTTTTACCAAGGTTGGTGAAGTGAATGGGGTCACAATCATCGACGATTATGGGCACCACCCCGTGGAGATTGCGGCGGTGCTTAAAGCGGCGCGGCAGGCCACATCCCATACCGAAGGCGCGCGCGTTATTGCGGTGCATCAACCGCACCGTTACAGCCGCTTGCATACTTTGTTTGAGGATTTCTGTACCTGCTTCAACGACGCGGATGTAGTCGGCATTTCCGATGTTTTCTCGGCGGGTGAAGACGTGATTGAGGGCGCGACCCGTGATGATCTGATTGCGGGCCTTATTCGTCACGGCCACCGCCACGCGCGCGCCGTCACCAGCGAAGAGGATTTGGTGCGTCTTGTGCGTGAGCAAACCAAACCCGGCGATATGGTGGTGTGTTTGGGGGCGGGGACGATTTCGGCTTGGGCAAATAATCTTCCAAACCTCATGAAAGACTAGGTAACACAGGGGCAAGAACATGGATTTAGGAATGCCGGTCTCAGGATTTCTAGCGCTGCTATGGCTTCTGATTGCCAACGTCGTTGGCTTTTTTCCGAGCAAAAAGAAACATTGGCCCGCAGCTTATATCCTTATGAGCATCGGTCTGCCTGTAACAATTTATCTGTTTTATGAAAGCGGATTCTGGATAGGGGTGCTTTTCCTAATTGCTGCGGGCTCGATTTTTAGATGGCCATTGATTTTTCTCCTCCGTCGCCTTGGTCTTCTGAAAGCCCCGTCTTAGGGCTGGAAACGCCTCTGTTTCGCGCTATAACCACCGAAATTATAACGGGCGCATAACATGACTCTTGATCCCAATTCCTTGCCGCAGGTGCGCGGTGTTCTGACTTTTGACAAGGACCTCTCGGGGTTGACGTGGTTGCGTGTAGGCGGGCCTGCGGATGTTTTATTTCAGCCTGCGGACATTGAAGATTTGCAACATTTTCTGCGCGAATTGCCGCGCGATATCCCTGTATTTCCGATGGGAGTCGGTAGCAATCTGATTGTGCGCGACGGGGGTATTCGCGGTGTGGTGATCCGTCTTGGGCGTGGCTTCAATGGGATTGAAATTGACGGCCAAAATGTGACCGCGGGGGCGGCGGCGTTGGATGCGCATGTCGCGCGAAAAGCGGCGGCCGAGGGCGTTGATCTCACGTTCTTGCGCACTATCCCGGGTGCAATTGGCGGTGCTGTTGCGATGAACGCGGGATGCTATGGGCGCTACATGGCGGATGTATTTCAGTCGGCACGGATTGTGACGCGGGAGGGCGAAGTCAAAACGCTCTCAAACGCGGAGTTGACGTTTGCCTATCGCAATTCTGCTCTGCCGGAGGGCGCGGTTTTGGTTGATGCAATTTTGTGTGGCGAGCGAGGGGATTCGACAACGCTTGAGACCTTAATGGCGGCGCAACTCAAAAAACGCGACGAAACCCAGCCCACCAAAGACCTCACGGCTGGAAGTACCTTTCGAAATCCAGCTGGTTTTAGTTCCACTGGTCAGGCCGATGATGTGCATGATTTGAAGGCTTGGAAGGTTATTGATGACGCCGGAATGCGCGGTGCGCGACGGGGCGGGGCGGTTATGAACGAGATGCACAGCAACTTCTTGACCAATGCGGGGGGCGCGACGGCTGCTGATTTGGAAGAATTGGGCGAAGAAGTACGAAAAAAGGTTTTCAAAAACAGTTCAATAGAGTTAGTATGGGAAATTAAGCGCATCGGCGAACCGACGGCCCCGTAAATTTCGAATATTTTCTGGCAAACCGGTTAAAACAGACGCGCAAATGAAGAACTAGCGGCAGATCCGCGTAGATTCTGGCACAGGAAAAGCCAAGCTACGCATCAAAAACATAAAACGAACTATCTGGATTCGGGCGTTCTGCGTTTGAAATCTTGAGTAGAATCAGATGCCCAAAATCGGGCGCACCAAGATCCTCATAGAAGGGTCGCAAATGATAAGAGGCGGGCATGTCGAGCAGGGCATCCCAAAAAGTGGCAGTATTGCTGGGAGGACCTTCTGCGGAACGCGAAGTTTCTCTCTCAAGTGGGCGCGGTTGCGCAGCTGTACTTAGGGACGAAGGATTTGAGGTAGTTGAACTGGACGCGGGTCCGGACCTAGCTGCACGTCTTCTTGAGATCGCCCCAGAAGTTGTTTTCAACGCGTTGCATGGGCGTTGGGGCGAGGATGGATGCGTCCAAGGTTTGCTCGAATGGCTCAAAATCCCCTATACACATTCCGGCGTTTTGGCTTCGGCTCTCGCGATGGATAAGGAACGCTCCAAGGAAATGTTTCGCGCGGCGGGTTTGCCCGTTTGCGAGAGCGGTCTTTTTGCAAAATCCGAAGTTTCCGCGCGCCACGTGATGGCACCTCCCTACGTGGTGAAGCCAAATAACGAAGGCTCCTCCGTTGGCGTTTATCTGGTGGCCGAGGGTGCGAATACCCCGCCAACCCTTTCTGATGATATGCCCGAAATCGTCATGGTCGAGGCCTTCGCGCCGGGCCGTGAATTAACCACAACGGTCGTTGGCGACCGTGCCCTTGGAGTGACGGATATCCTGACCGATGGCTGGTACGATTACGATGCGAAATATGTGCCCGGCGGCTCTCGTCATGTGGTGCCTGCCGATCTTCCGCCCGAGATCACCGCAGCGTGCCTGGACTATGCCCGCCGGGCCCATGTGGCCTTGGGATGTCGCGGCGTGACGCGTACAGATTTCCGCTGGGATGAAGTGCGTGGCCTTGACGGGTTGATCCTGTTGGAAACCAATACCCAGCCCGGAATGACTCCAACGTCACTGACACCTGAACAGGCAGATGTGTTTGGCATCGGGTTTGGCGGGTTGTGTCGTTGGCTGGTGGAGGATGCATCATGTCAGAGGTAGGCTTTAATTCTGGCGCGCGTCAGGTCGCAGGTCTCTCTTCGCGTCGCACCCAATCCCCTAAACGTGACCCCGCCCCAAGCCGTGTCGCCTATCGCGCCCAGCGGCTTTGGCTCACACCGACGTTTCGTAAAATTGTGCGTGTTGGCTTGCCCGTTTTGGTTGTCAGTATGATTACTGGGGGCCTATTGGCGAGTGCCGATCGTCGGCAGGCGATTGTGGATTGGTCGCTGCAATTGCGCGAGGATATTGAGCATCGCCCCGCATTTATGGTGCATATGATGGCCGTGGACGGGGCTTCGATTGAGCTTGCCGAAGATATTCGCGAAGTTTTCCCTCTGGATTTTCCGATGAGTTCGTTTGATCTGGATTTGCAGCAAATGCACGCGGCTATTTCCGAACTTGATGCGGTGGCCTCGGTGAATGTGCAGGTGCGCGTTGGCGGCGTATTGCAGGTGAGCGTCGATGAGCGCGTGCCGGTAATTGTTTGGCGCGGCACGGACGCGGTTGAATTGTTAGATGCCGAAGGGCATCGGGTTGTACAGGTGCCCGCGCGGGCATCGCGCCCTGATTTGCCGTTGGTGACGGGATTTGGTGCCGATAAAGCCATTCCAGAAGCCATTGAACTGTTGGCCTCTGCGGCTCCGATTTACGATCACGTGCGCGGTCTTGTGCGGGTGGGCGAGCGTCGGTGGGACCTTGTATTGGACAATGGCCAACGGGTTCTTTTGCCCGAAACAAATCCCCGCCAAGCGCTGCACCGCGTGATTGCGCTGAATACAGTCAGGGATTTGTTGGCGCGCAACGTGGCCGTCATTGATATGCGGCTTGAAAAGCGCCCAACCCTTCGCCTTAAAGAGCCTGTTCCAGATGTCTCGCCCGAAGATGCCCCCATTATTAATAGCGGAGCCCAGTATCCATGACCGATCTTTACCAAAGCCAACGAGCGATGCGCAACATGAGAGAAGCCGCCATGCAGCGCGGTGTTGTGGCAATTTTGGATGTGGGAACGTCGAAAATCGCCTGTTTGATATTGCGCTTTGACGGACCGGAAAAACCCCACGATTTTGATGGTGTTGGCTCGATGGCAGGGCAGAGCAGTTTTCGGGTTATTGGAGCGGCGACCACGCGGTCGCGTGGAGTGAGTTTCGGGGAAATTGACGCAATGGCCGAAACAGAGCGTGCCATTCGCACCGCTGTTCAAGCCGCACAAAAAATGGCCAATCTGCGGGTCGATCACGTGATCGCGTGTTTTTCGGGCGCACGGCCACGGTCCTATGGGTTGGCGGGTAGCATCGATGTTCAGGAACGGACCGTCAGCGAACAGGATGTCGCACGTGTTTTGGCGGCCTGTGAAGTGCCGGAGTTCGGGGCAGGGCGCGAAGTTTTACATGCCCAACCGGTGAATTTTGCGCTGGACCACCGCACGGGTCTTGGCGATCCACGCGGGCAAATAGGCAATCGTTTGGCAGCGGATATGCATGTTTTGACCGTTGACGCGAATGCCATTCAAAATCTGATTTATTGTATCAAACGGTGCGATCTCGAACTCGCGGGTATGGCCTCGAGTTCATATGCTTCGGCGATTTCGGCCTTGGTTGAGGACGAGCAAGAGCTTGGCGCGGCCTGTATCGATTTGGGTGGCGGTTCTACGGGGCTGTCGATTTTCATGAAAAAACACATGATCTATTCTGACTCGGTTCGACTGGGGGGCGATCACATCACCAACGATATTTCCAAAGGCCTTCAAGTGCCGATGGCAACTGCGGAACGGATCAAAACCCTGTTTGGTGGCGTTGTCGCCACGGGAATGGACGACCGCGAAAAAATTGAAGTTGGTGGGGACTGCGGCGATTGGGAAAAAGACCGTCGTACCGTTAGTCGCGCTGAATTGATCGGGATTATGCGACCACGGGTCGAGGAAATTCTTGAGGAGACGCGGGCGCGTCTTGAGGCCGCCGGATTTGATCACCTGCCAAGCCAGCAAATTGTTCTGACCGGCGGTGGAAGCCAAATTCCCGGCCTTGATGGTTTGGCCACGCGCATCCTAGGACAGCGCGTGCGGATGGGGCGTCCGCTACGGGTTCAGGGCTTGCCTCAATCGGCTACGGGGGCGGCTTTTGCCTCCTCGGTTGGGCTGTGTTTGTTTGCTGCAAACCCGCAAGATGAGTGGTGGGACTTCGATATTCCCACAGAACGGTATCCAGCACGGTCGGTAAAACGCGCCGTGAAATGGTTCAAAGATAATTGGTAAACGCAAAATATGGTAGTTTCGGCAAGATATCGCCAAACTTTTCGGCCTGACGGACTATATTTTGTGTCATTAACGCGTTTTTTTCGTGACGTTTGACAAATTTCTCGATAAAATCGGTGCAAATCAGGCAAATTTGTCGCCCCGGGACGGGTGGCACTGTATCACAGGCGGACCAGTCGATGACTTTAAATCTTAGTATTCACGAGCAAGACGATCTCAAACCACGGATCACCGTTTTCGGTGTTGGTGGAGCCGGCGGTAACGCCGTAAACAACATGATCGACAAACAACTCGATGGTGTTGAGTTTGTGGTCGCGAATACCGACGCCCAAGCGTTGCAGCAGAGCAAATCCACAGCACGCATTCAAATGGGCATCAAGGTCACTGAAGGTCTGGGCGCGGGGGCACGGCCTTCCGTAGGTTCCGCCGCTGCTGAAGAAAGCATCGAACAGATCGTTGACCACCTCGCGGGCGCGCACATGTGCTTCATTACCGCAGGTATGGGGGGCGGTACCGGAACCGGCGCGGCGCCAATCATCGCGCAGGCCGCGCGCGAGTTGGGTGTTTTGACCGTAGGCGTTGTGACCAAACCGTTCCAATTCGAGGGCGCGAAACGGATGCGTCAAGCCGAAGAGGGCGTTGAAGCGCTGCAAAAAGTTGTCGATACCCTGATCATCATTCCGAACCAAAACCTATTCCGTTTGGCGAATGAAAAAACAACATTTACCGAAGCCTTTAGTCTTGCGGACGACGTTCTGTATCAAGGTGTCAAAGGTGTAACCGACCTTATGGTTCGCCCCGGCATCATCAACCTCGACTTTGCAGATGTGCGTTCCGTGATGGACGAAATGGGCAAAGCGATGATGGGAACGGGCGAAGCCACAGGCGAAGATCGCGCCGTTCAAGCCGCCGAAAAAGCCATCGCGAACCCCTTGCTTGACGAAATTAGCCTGCGCGGCGCACGCGGCGTTCTTATCAATATTACAGGTGGCTACGACCTCACATTGTTCGAACTCGACGAAGCGGCCAACCGCATTCGCGAGGAAGTCGATCCAGAGGCGAACATCATCGTTGGCTCGACTTTGGACACTGAAATGGAAGGCGTCATGCGCGTTTCCGTAGTGGCCACTGGAATTGACGCCCGTGTCGGCGCCGGAGAAGTTCCCGTAGCGCGTCGTTCCCTCGCAGAACCGTTGAAGCATTCCTCACTTGCCGATGAAGTTGCTCAAGAATTGAGCCAAGCCGCAGAAGCACAAGGCAAAGAGCCTTCCTTGTTTGCGGAGCCGGAAGCTAAAAAAGAAACGCCTTCTTTCTTTGCGCCAACTCCACGGGCCAAGGAAGAAGTTCCTGCTCCGGCATACCAACCGCAACAACAAGCGGCTCCTTCGCCTCAGTTTGCTGAAGAGCCAGTACGGTTTGAGAACGAAGCCGAAGGTTTTGTCGCTCCTAAACCCAGGACACCGGGAACGCCTTCTCCTGAAGCGTTGGATCGTCTTCGCGCCGCGGCTTCGAAGGTTCCGCATGCTCCGGCTGGCTATGGTCAAACTGCAGCAAAACCTGCTCCTCAGCCACAAGCTGAACCTGAAAAACCACGCTTTGGGATCAACTCTTTGATCAACCGAATGACAGGCCACGCAGCCGAGGAGGGCGCGCGTACAGCCACTGCACGCCAGCAACCACAGGTGCAGGCCCCCGTTGCTGAAACCGAACATGAGCCGGATCCTGAGCAAGAGCGTATCGACATTCCAGCGTTTTTGCGCCGCCAAGCTAACTAAATATTTCAACAGTTGTAACAATTGGGCTGCCCCTCGGGGTGGCCCTTTTTTGTTTAATTACAATGTGTTGCGTATTTTTGCGCAAACAACCGCCTAGGTGAAAAGCGCATGTTTCATTCAGTTACAAAGATTGAATTGTACATAACACAGTGGGAGCTTATCTCTCCTGTGTCGGAGCAAAGAACGTTCCGAGGCCGTTATGGAGCATCCATTGCAAACTACTTTGAACAAGCCAATTACATTTCGCGGAATAGGTCTCCACTCTGGGGCCCCTGTTCGCATGGTTGTAAAACCGGCGGCAGTGGATAGCGGAATTTGGTTTGTCAGGAGCGACCTTGAAGGGGATAACCGTATCCCCGCGTTATATGATGCGACGACGCCTGCGCAGCTTTGCACCCGTGTCGCAAATGCCTCTGGCGCTTCCGTTTCAACGATCGAACATATCATGGCCGCGCTCGCAGGGTGTGGCGTACAAAACGCTGTGATCGACGTAGACGGCCCAGAAATCCCCGTTCTCGACGGAAGTTCCGCCGAATTTGTGACCGCTATTTTAATGGTCGGGCGCAAGGATCTTAAAGCACCAATCCGAGCGTTGAAGATTTTGAAAACTGTGGAAGTACGTGACGGCGACGCAATCGCCCGTATCGAGCCCGCAGAAACTTTGCATATCGATTTCCACATTCGTTTCAATGACGCTGCCATTGGCAAACAAGATAAGAAACTTAGCATGGCAAATGGCGCTTTTGTGCGCGAACTTTGCGATAGCCGGACTTTTTGTCGACAATCTGATGTCGATGCGATGCGTGCCGCAGGGCTTGCTTTGGGCGGTTCTGTGAAGAATGCCGTTGTGATTGATGGTGATGACGTCTTGACGCCTGGTGGCCTACGTCACCGCGACGAGGCTGTGCGCCACAAAATGCTCGACGCGTTAGGCGATCTTGCCCTCGCTGGCGGACCCATTTTGGGGCGCTACACAGGGATTCGCGCGGGGCATGCCCTCACCAACAAACTCCTCAGAGCAATTTTTGCAGACGCCAATGCTTGGGAATGGGTGAAATGCGACGCCCGCGTCTCTGCGCGTTTGCCCGGCGCTGGCCTGCACGCCACCGATATCCCGATTGCGGCCGAATAAATCCCTTCCTAATGTAACGTAAAGACGTTTTGCCTAGGATTTTTCTGTGCTAGAACGGCGTGAGGTTTGGGGTTTTCCCCTTCGAACAGATTTTAAAGGTGGCGCTGAATGAGACGCGCAGCGGCTTGGCCAACTCGAATTACTTTGCTTTGCGGTCTCACGTTGTTGATGGCCTGCGGCGGCAATTCCAGCAAAGATATCCCCCTCGAGACGTTTACTCCCGAGGAGATTTATACTCGTGCGGAATTTGATCTTGAGGCGGGTGACCCCGAAGAAGCCGCGCGGCTGTTTGGCGAAGTTGAACGCCTTTACCCCTATTCCGAATGGGCAAAACGCGCATTGATCATGCAAGCGTTCTCCTATCATCGCGATCAGGACTATGAAAATAGCCGTATCGCGGCACAACGTTTCATTGATTTCTACCCCGCTGAGGAGGATGTTGCTTACGCGCAATTCCTTTTGGCGCTGTCCTACTACGACCAAATTGATGACGTTGGCCGCGATCAGGGCCTCACGTATCAAGCGTTGCAGCAATTGCGACTGGTAATCGAACGTCATCCAGACAGCGAATATGCGCGGTCAGCGATTCTGATGTTTGATCTCGCGTTTGATCATCTTGCGGCCAAAGAAATGGAAATTGGGCGCTACTACCTCAAAAAAGGACACTACGCTGCGGCGATCAATCGATTCCGTGTTGTGATCGAGGACTTCCAAACCACAAGTCACACTCCAGAGGCCTTGATGCGCCTCGTTGAGAGCTACTTGGCCTTGGGGTTTGTCGAAGAAGCTCAAACGGCTGCCGCCATTCTTGGATATAACTTCCGATCCACGGTTTGGTACCAAGACAGCTATGAATTGCTAAAAGGGCAAGGCCTTGAACCTGGGTTGTTTGGCGCGAATTGGATGGGTAAATTCTATCGCCAAGCTATTCGTGGCGAATGGCTGTAATTCTGCGAGATTTGCTGTGCTGCGCGGCTTAGAAATTCGAGACATGTTAATCATTGACCGGTTGGAACTTGAGTTCCAGCCGGGGTTAAATGTATTGACGGGAGAAACGGGTGCGGGAAAATCTATCCTATTGGATTCACTCGGTTTTGTTCTTGGTTGGCGCGGGCGTGCGGAGCTTGTTCGCGCCGGGGCCGAGCAAGGGGAAGTGACCGCGAGCTTTGAATTGCAGGACGATCATGCCGCATGGGGTGTCCTGCGCGACGCTGGGTTTCCAACCGCTGACGGAGAACTCATCCTACGGCGGATAAATACCAATGAAGGGCGTAAAACGGCGTGGATCAATGATCGGCGCTGTTCGGGAGAAGTGCTACGAGCCTTGTCGGAAACCCTCGTCGAATTGCACGGCCAGCACGATGATCGTGGCTTGCTCAACCCGCGCGGTCATCGTCAGATTTTGGACACCTACGCCACCTTGGATGGCGAACTTTCCGACGTGCGTTTGAAGTGGCGTGGGTTAAACGACGCCACAAAAGAATTGGAGAAGGCTGAGGCACATTTGGCCGAAATTCGCAAAGAAGAAGACTTCCTACGTCATGCTGTAGAGGAGCTGGATTTGCTCGCTCCCATGGCCGGAGAAGAACCAGAACTCGATACTTTGCGCCGTCAATTACAGGCCGCAGAACGGGTTTTGGACGACATCAATAAGGCGAATATGGCCTTGGGCGGCCACGGAGCGGAGGCGCAAATTTCCAATGCTATGAACTGGTTGGAGGATTCCGCCCTACAAATTGACGGCCAACTTGACGAAGCAATTGCCGCGTTGGGGCGCGCAATGGCTGAACTTTCGGATGCCATTCAGGCTGTCGATAGCACGGTTGAGCATCTGCGGTTTAACCCCATTGATTTGGAGGAAACCGAAGAGCGTCTTTTCGCCATTCGCGGGTTGGCGCGCAAGTACGAAGTATTGCCTGATGAGTTGGGCGCCCATGCGGATTCCCTGCGCCTTCGGCTTGAGACGTTAGACCAAAGTGTGGGCAATATGGCAGGTTTGAAGCGGGCCGTGGTCACCGCTCAATCTGCATATGATCTCGCGGCCCAAGACCTGTCAGAAAAGCGCGTTGACGCCGCCCGTAAACTGGATGCGGCTATGGCCAAGGAACTTGCGCCGCTCAAAATGGAGCGGGCTGTTTTTGCCACCGAAATTTCCGCCACAGAGCCGGGTCCAGAAGGGCAAGATGAAGCGATTTTTACCGTTGCCACCAATCCCGGTGCGCCGTCGGGGCCACTCAATAAAATTGCATCTGGCGGGGAGCTTTCTCGGTTTCTTCTGGCGTTGAAGGTTTGTCTCACTTCCGAAACGCGCGGAACCACAATGATTTTTGACGAAATCGACCGCGGGGTCGGTGGGGCGACGGCAGATGCCGTTGGGCGCCGTTTGGCTGAGTTGGCGACGCTGGGGCAAATCCTTGTTGTGACTCACTCGCCGCAAGTCGCGGCCCTTGGCGCGCATCACTGGCGGGTTCAGAAATCGGTCGAGGATGGCATGACTCTTTCCACGGTTGTTGCTTTGGGGACAGATGAACGTGTGGATGAAGTGGCACGGATGCTGTCAGGCGATAGGATCACAGATCAGGCCCGCGCGGCCGCAAAAACTCTGCTTGCCGGATAGCATATTTCACACATTTTTTGCTTAATTTTTGGCTTTGAACGCGTGTTCTTTGACCTATTCTAGCATTAGGGCACGATTTTTCCCGGATTGAGGATGCCCGTTGGATCAAGTGCATTTTTGATTTGGCCCATCAAATCCCACGCCTCCTGACCGTGTTCCTGCGCCATGAGGTGCCGCTTCCCAAGGCCGATTCCGTGCTCGCCCGTGATGGTGCCACCCAAGGATATAGCGCGTTCGGCCATGGCCTGAGCGAGGCGTTTTGCCTCGGCCACTTCGCCTTCATTCTCGCGGTCGATTAGCAGGATGGCGTGGAAGTTGCCGTCGCCCACGTGCCCCAAGATTGGACCAATGAGCGGTGAGGCATCAATATCCGCGCGGGTTTCGCGTACGGCTTTTGCAAGTTGAGAAATCGGAACGCAAACATCGGTGACGAGGGCGAAAGCGCCCGGTCGCAATGCCAAACACGCATAGTAGGCATTGTGGCGAATGCGCCAAAGAGCAGTGCGGTCTTCGGGTTTGTCGGACCAGTCAAAACCAGTGCCCCCCATTTCCTCAACGATCTCTCCAAACCTTTTGGCATCCTCGGCGACGGCGCGCTCGGAGCCGTGAAACTCCACCAGTAAATGTGGAGTCTCGGGCAATTTTGTGCCTGCGTAGGCGTTGAATGCCCCTGCGGTGGCCGCATCGACGAATTCTATACGAGCCATTGGAATGCCATACTGGATGGTCGTAATCACCGTTTCAATAGCGGCATCCATATTCTCAAATGCGCATGAAGCGGCGGAAATGGCCTCGGGTTGGCTTTGCAAGCGCAGGGTCAGCGAGGTGATGATTCCAAGTGTCCCCTCACTGCCCAAAAACAGCGCCGTGAGGTCGTAGCCCGAGGATGATTTACGCACTGGGCCACCCGTTTTGACAATCCGTCCGTCAGCCAGAACCACGGTTAAGCCAAGGACATTGTCGCGCATGGTTCCATAACGCACGCTGGTCGTGCCGCTGGCGCGGGTGGCGGCCATGCCTCCAAGCGACGCATTTGCCCCTGGATCGACGGGAAAAAACAAACCCGTTGTGCGAAGCTCTTGGTTAAGAGACTCGCGCGTTATTCCCGGTCCAACGGTCACGGCAAAATCTTCGATCCGAAGGTCGCCTATTTGGCTCATCCGGATCATATCAAGGCAAATACCGCCCTGTGTCGCCAGCGCGTGCCCCTCAAGAGAAGTGCCTGCGCCCCACGCCACGACTGGGCAATCCTCAGCATGACAAATTTTTAGGATCTCTGAAACCTCTAGGGTGGTATCAGGATAGGCTACAGCATCAGGCGGGGTGAGTGGGAAATATGTTTCGCTCTGCCCGTGGTTGTTCAGATCGGACTTGGAACGAGAGAGGCGATCGCCTAACAGTAAAGATAGCTTGGTTAAAGCGGAATGAATGGTCATCGCGGCCCCTCTATTTACACCACGCATGAGCCTAGGCGATGTTATACGCTGGGGAAACCCTATCGAGGGAAAACGCGCAGAAAGAGCAAAGAAAACCGTCTATGTCGTCAATGATTAAATCCTATACTTCACAGATTCTGCAGAGCCTTATTGATGCGGCGCGCCATGTGCGTCATCAGGGTCCTTCGCAAATTCAGTTTTGGTTTATTGCTTTGGTGATAGGCGTGGTTGCTGGGACGACGGCGCTCTATTTTCGAAAATCAATTACAAAACTCCAGAATTACTTTTATGCTAGCGATGATCTTGGCAGCCAATATGCGTTTGTCACCGATTTACCGTGGTACTGGATTCTCCTTATTCCGACCATCGGCGGCCTCCTTGTTGGGCTAATTCTAAATCACTTTACCGCGGACGGGCGCGTACGTTCTGTGGCGGATGTCATCGAGGGAGCGGCTCTGCACAATGGGCGTGTTGAGATCAAAGAGGGCCTTGCGAGCGGGCTCGCTTCTTTGATCACGCTATCTTCCGGTGGATCGTCCGGACGCGAAGGGCCTGTGGTTCACCTCGCCGGAGTGGTTTCGACATGGGTGTCCAATCGGATTAGCGCTGACGGAATTACAGCACGCGATTTGCTGGGATGTGCCGTCGCTGGGGCCGTTTCCGCGAGCTTTAACGCGCCCATCGCGGGTGCCCTCTTTGCCCTCGAAGTGATTTTAAGGCATTTTGCAGTCCACGCCTTCGCCCCGATCGTTATTGCATCGGTCGCTGGAACGGTGGTGAGCAGGCTTGAGTTTGGAAATGTCACAGAATTCACCTTGCTGCGCCAGGGAGAATTGGCATTCTACGTTGAATTACCCGCGTTCCTAATCCTTGGTTTGATTTGTGGCATCGTCTCTGTTGTGCTAATGAAATCAATCTTCTGGGCCGATGATATTGGTACCGTTGTTCAGGAGAACCTCCGGATACCGCGTTGGTTTCGCCCCGCAATTGCAGGGGCAATGCTGGGTGTTATCGCAATTTGGTTTCCGCATATTATCGGCGTTGGATATCAAACGACCTCGGCGGCGCTGACAGGAAACCTCGTTTTTCAAACGGCGATTATGTTCGCCGTTATCAAAACTATTGCCGTATCAATCACTATGGCAGGGCGCATGGGCGGTGGTGTTTTTTCGCCTGCATTGATGGTTGGCGCGTTGACTGGACTTGCCTTTGGGATCTTAGCGACAAGCATTTTTCCAAACGTGAGCGGTTCGGAAACTATTTACGCTTTGGCAGGCATGGGGGCGGTTGCGGCCGCAGTTCTCGGCGCGCCAATTTCCACAACGTTGATTGTGTTTGAACTGACGGGTGACTGGCAAACGGGACTTGCCGTGATGGTTGCCGTTTCCATGTCGACGGCTCTGTCGAGTCGCTTCGTAGACAAGAGCTTTTTCCTTACCTTGCTGGAACGTCGTGAGGTTCATATTGCGTCGGGTTCAGGTGAATATTTACTGTCAAAAATCGGCGTTTCTTCAATTATTCGCACGAATGACCACCCGCGTGCAGCTGATATTGACGTCTGCGCCGCCATGGTGGAGGAGGGGAAGTCGGTGCGTTTCGACGCAACATTGGAAGACATTTTACCGATGTTCAAAATGAAAAACTATGAATTTTTACCTGTTCGAAACGCGGAAGGCACGGCGATAGGAGCCGTTTTCCATATCGATGCTATCACGGCCTACAATGAAATTTTGCTCAGCACCGCCATTGAGGAGCATTCCTAAAGCTGTTCAACCGCCACATTTTCCCCCGAAAAGGCCAGATATCCAGCGATGTCTCTTACACCCAAGTTGGGCGTTTCATAACACCAAACAGCATCTTGGATCACCGTGCTTTTCGTGTGGATTGAGTAATAGGTCGCCACGCCTTTATGTGGGCAAATCGTGGTGCGTTCACTCGCTTCAAGCATCGCCATTGCCACGTCTTGTTTCGGGAAATAGATGACAGGTGGATAGTCGCCCTCGGTCAAGAAAAGAGCGTTATGGCTCTCGCCCAAAACGGCTCCCCCGGCACGGACCACACAAAGTGATTTGGCGGGTTTAACAGAAATATTTGGCGCCTTGCCCGTGTTGGGAAGGGGCGCGCAAGCAGTTTGAAGCCACGTAAGTGTAGTCGGCGAAACCTTGTCTTGGAGGCGTTGAAGAACGTCATAATGATAATAGTCCACCCACGCGCGTTCAGATTTTGTCAGCATATCGACCAAAATTAAACGGCGATCAAAGGGGGTAAAAGTTTGGGTGCGGAATTTCAAAAACTCACGCTCAGGATCTCCAGAAGGGCGCGTGGGCGCAGCCTCAACAACGACCAAGTTTTCCAACCGAATGCCAAAAGAACCTTCGCGATAGTATCCCGGTTCATTTGAAAGGATCATGCCCTCTTCAAGCGGCACTTTTCCTGTTTTTGACAAGCGTTGTGGGCCTTCGTGAACCGAAAGATAACTGCCTACGCCATGTCCGGTTCCGTGGTTGAAATCCTGCCCTGCGGCCCAAAGAGCAACCCGTGCAAGCGGGTCGAGGTCGCTGCCGGAGGTTCCGCGTGGAAATTGCACTTGGCTGATGGCGATAAGGCCTTGCAAGACGCGGGTATAGCAAGTTTTTTCGTTTTTTCCGACGTCGCCAATCGCGATGGTGCGGGTGATATCGGTGGTCCCGTCTTGGTACTGGCCGCCACTGTCCACCAAAAGGAGTTCGCCCAGATTTGCCGCGCGATTTGTCTCATTTGAGACTCGATAATGCATGATCGCCCCATGTGGGCCGGCGCCGGTAATTGTCTCGAAGCTGATCTCACGCAACTCATTGCTGGATGTACGAAAGCCCTCAAGCTTTTTGGTTACATCGATTTCCGTCAACTCACCGTTGGGTGCTTCGGCGTCGAGCCACGCGAGGAATTCCGCCATCGCGATGCCATCCCGCACCTGTGCCGCATCCGCGCCAGAAATTTCGACGGAGTTCTTACAAGCTTTGGCAAGCGCACAAGGATCATCGTCATGTACAATCTTTGCGGTTTTTAACAGTTTTTCAATAGCATAGGGCGCTGTTGCAGGGTCGATTTGGGTGGCTCCCGTGAGGGTCCCTAGGACAGTTCCGAGGCTGGCTTCGGGATGAATTCGGACACCCGTTCCCAGATGGACCTCCAGTTCAACAAACTTCTCAGGGGCGGCAAAGACGTCTACGCTGGCGTCGGCGTGTAATATACACATGCCTTGGACAACGGGATTGCGCGCAATGTCGGAACCACGAATATTGAGCAGCCAGCACAAACTGTCCGGTTGCGTGATGACGAGGTGTTCAATCCCGTTCTCGGTCATGATCTCGACCAGACGCAAACGTTTACTTTCGCTTTTTTCGCCAGAAAATTTAAGGGGGTGGGCGATGGCGGCGGCGCTTGGCGGGGCGGGGCGGTCGCTCCAAATATCGTTGACTAAATTGTTTTCCAGAGGCCACATTTGCACGTTCGAACCATCGATAGTGCGTTTCAAATCGGCAATTTGTTTTACCGTGTGTAGCCAAGTATCAAACCCAATCCGGCTACCCGTTGGTGCATGTTCTGCAAGCCACGCGCCGAGGGAAGTTTCGGGCCACGAAACGGGGGTAAAATGGGCCAAGTCGACTTGGGATTTAACTTGCGTGCGATAGCGCCCGTCAATGAATACGCCCGCGCGATCCTTGAGGGCAGCGCAAAAGCCAGCGGAGCCTGTAAACCCAGTCAGCCAAGAAAGGCGCGCATCGCAATCGGCAACGTATTCGCCCTGAAACCGGTCAGCGCGTGGCACAAGGTAGCCGCTTACCCCCTCAGTGGCCATACGCTCCCGTAAGGCGGCCAAACGCGCGGGGCCATGTTCGGGGTGCGAGGTGTTCTCGAAGGATTGAAACATGGGGCGTCCTTTTTGTTGGTTTGGTCGACGTTCGCCTATTTGCGGACTTTGCTAATTCCCAATATCCGAGCGCGTGCACGAGGATCATTGTCAAAGAGCGCGGCGAGTTGTTCCGTCATCGCGCCTGCAAGTTGCTCTACATCCGTGATCGTCACCGCGCGGTCATAATAACGCGTCACGTCATGGCCGATTCCGATGGCCAAAAGCTCGACCATTTTACGCTTTTCAACCATCGCGATCACGTCCCGAAGGTGTTTTTCAAGGTAATTTGGAGGATTTACCGAAAGGGTGCTGTCGTCCACGGGGGCTCCGTCGCTGATAACCATCAGGATTTTGCGGGCTTCGGGGCGGGAAATCATACGGCGGTGGGCCCATTCGAGTGCCTCGCCATCGATGTTTTCCTTCAGTAATCCTTCTTTCATCATCAACCCCAAATTGGGGCGGGTACGGCGCCACGGGGCGTCGGCGGATTTATAGATGATGTGGCGCAAGTCATTGAGGCGACCGGGTTGTTGTGGGCGTCCTTGGGCGAGCCAGCTTTCACGGGCTTGGCCGCCTTTCCACGCGCGTGTGGTAAAGCCGAGGATTTCCACTTTGACTGAGCAGCGCTCCAAAGTCCGCGCAAGAACGTCGGCACAGATCGCCGCAATCGAGATCGGGCGCCCGCGCATGGAGCCAGAGTTGTCGATCAAAAGCGTCACACAGGTATCACGGAATTCGGTGTCTTGCTCGACCTTGAAGGAGAGCGGCGTGGTGGGGTTTGCGATCACGCGCGCAAGGCGGCCCGCGTCCAGCATACCCTCTTCTTGGTCGAAATCCCAACTGCGGTTTTGCTGCGCTTGAAGGCGGCGCTGCAACTTATTGGCAAGGCGCGAAACGGCCCCTTTGAGGGGGTCGAGTTGCTGGTCGAGATAGGCGCGCAGGCGCTCAAGCTCGGCAGGTTCTGCAAGGTCTTCGGCGCGGATTTCTTCGTCATTTTCGGTGGAAAACACGAGATATTCGGGGTCGGCGTCCGAATGCCCAGCGGGGGGAGGCGGGTCCATCGGGGCGTCGCCCTCTGGCATTTCGGCCTCGTCGCCCTCTTCTTGGTCGGCCATATCATCAGAGGAAACCTGCGCTTGGCTCTGGTCTTGGCTGTCGTCCTGGCTTTGTTCGGGGGAAGCGTCGGATTCGTCGTCTTCCTGATCATCACCTGTGGAATCGGGGTCTTCGGCGTCCTCGGCTTCGGGTTCCGCCTCGTCGCTGGAGTCGTCATCTTGAGCATCTGGGTCTTCGCCGAGCTGGTCGCCATATCCGAGGTCTTGGATAATTTTGCGCGCGAATTTTGCAAACCCTGCCTGATCAGCGAGTTGTGCCTCAAGGTCGTCAAGGGTGCCGCCAGCTTGGTCCTCAATAAAGGGACGCCAAAGTTCCATCACGTTTTGCGCCCCAGCAGGGAGAGGGCGTTTGGTCGCCAAATGGCGGATCAAAAAGCCAGCCGCATCGGCAAGGGGCGCGTCGGCTTGAGCCGTGATATTGTCGAACCCGCGACGCACGGATTCCGCGTCAATTTTCGCGTCAATGTTGCTCAGAGCGCCAGGCATTTCGCGGCCACCGACGGCCTCGCAGCGAGCATTTTCCATCGCAACATAGAGATCCCGCGCCATTTGCCCTTCGGGCAAATAACGGTTGTGGGTCTCTGGATTGTGAAACCTATGCCGCAGTGCCAGAGCATCGGCGGTGCCCCGCGCAAGCATCACTTCTTCGCGGGTCATGCGGCGGCTTACTTGTGGCAAGCGCACGGAATCGGCGGTTTTACCGGCCGGATCGACAGTGAAGGTGACCGAAAGCTCAGGATCATTCGCCAAAACACGAGTCGCGTCTGCGAGGGCCTTTTTGAACGGGTCAGCGGGATTGTCGGACTTAGAATTCATAGGTTTTGTCCTAACAACGACCTCATTTTTATCCCAAGCTCATGCTTGCAGCACTTTCTGGCAGTTCTTCATCAAAGCAACGTTGATAGAATTCAGCAACCGTTTGGCGCTCAAGTTCGTCGCATTTGTTGAGGAAGGACAGACGGAAGGCATATCCGACGTTGCGGAAAATCTGTGCATTTTGCGCCCATGCGAGGACCGTACGAGGCGACATAACCGTTGAAAGTTCACCATTCATAAAGGCTGTACGGGTAAGGTCAGCAACAGTCACCATTTGGCCAATAGTTTGGCGCCCAGTTTTGTTATTATAAGATGGGTTTTTGCCGATCACGATGGCGGTTTCCGCATCGTGGCTTAAATAGTTGAGCGTCGCGACAAGGCTCCAACGGTCCATTTGACCTTGGTTTATTTGTTGTGTGCCGTGATAAAGGCCCGTTGTGTCGCCAAGGCCGACGGTGTTCGCGGTGGCGAAAATCCGGAAATATGGGTGCGGGGTGATCACTTTGTTTTGGTCAAGTAGGGTAAGTTTGCCGTCTGTTTCCAAAACGCGTTGGATCACGAACATAACGTCAGCACGGCCCGCATCGTATTCGTCGAAAACGATGGCCGTGTTGGTGCGCAAGGCCCAAGGCAAAATGCCTTCTTGGAATTCTGTGATTTGCTTGCCGTCTTTGAGCTTGATTGCGTCTTTACCAATCAGGTCAATCCGCGAAATATGGCTGTCGAGATTGACGCGAACGGTGGGCCAGTTCAGGCGTGCGGCGACTTGTTCGATGTGGGTCGATTTTCCCGTTCCATGGTAGCCTTGGATCATGACACGGCGATTGTAAACAAAGCCAGCAAGGATCGCGAGGGTCGTATCGGGGTCGAATTTATAGGTGTTGTCGATATCGGGAACGCGATCTGAGCGCTCGGCGAACCCCTTTACGACCATATCGCTGTCGATGCCAAAAACGTCGCGTACTGAAATTTCTTCGGTTGGTTTGACAATGTCATTCATCGTGCCAAGTGCCTTCTATCTGTCGGTTTTCGTTCGTGCAGCCATGAGAAAACATCGCAACGCTCTTTGATGTTGTTGGTGCCTTATCGCGGCCCGATACGCAAGGGGGGCGGGGTAATTTCCTCTCTCCTGAGGGCTGTTCCAGTGGGCAAACGCAAAAACGGCACGTGCATTACTGCAGTGCCGTTGCGTTCTGTAATAATCTTAGGTTTGCAGAGCCTTTACCGCGCAAAGGTCTATCCGTCTTTAAACGCGCGGCTTTCCTTGATCTGGTCCCAAGCCCAAACAACTTCTTGCAGCCGTTCCTCGTCGGAACGATCCCCGCCATTCATATCGGGGTGCAGGATTTTGATCAGCTTTTTATACGTCTTGCGGATTTCCGCTTTGGTCCAGTGATCCTTGGCTTCCAGAATTTCCACCGCTTTGCGCTCCGTGGGGGGGAGGCGCCGTGTACCGGTGATCGATTTTCCGGGATTACGGGTCGCATTCTCGCCCAAAACTTGATGCGGATCATCCACGCCAAGGCGTTCCCACGCGCGCTGTTCTGGGGTTTTCTTGCCCAATGGCTTGGTATCGCGATTCCAGACGCGGTCACTTTCTAGCTGTTCGTCGATTTCTTCTTCGGTCGCCCCGTTGAAGAAATTCCATTTCAAATTGAACTCGCGCACGTGGTCTTTGCAAAACCATAGGTATTCGTCCAAGTGATCAGGGGAGCGGGGCGCGCGATATTTACCGCCTTCCTCACAACCAGCATGCTCACATTTGCGAGTCGAGGTTTCAAACGCGCCAGACATGCCGCGCCGTCCTTTTGTGCGTTTCTTTTTGTCCGTAGACACGCTCATGTCAAACCCGAAGGGATCGTCTTTTTTCATGGTGGCGTCCTGTATGTGCATGTCGTAAATTTGACGTTAGGCTCAAAACTTCTTCGTCTCTGAGTCGGAGCAAACCAGCATAGAGAATTGAGCAGTAAGGTGAAGAGGAAACATACCAAAAATGTCTATTGAGAACGAAATAACCGCAAAACTAGCAGCGGAATTTGCGCCAGTGGAGCTTGAAGTGATAAACGAGAGCCATCTACATGCCGGTCACTCGGGCGATGATGGCTCTGGCGAGAGCCATTTCAGGGTGGTTATTCAGTCTGCGGCTTTCACGCCAATGTCGCGCGTGGCGCGTCATCGCGCGGTGCATACCGCCCTTGGCAAAGATTTGGTCGCACGCATTCACGCTTTGTCACTGGATATAACCCCCGTGGCATAAGCCTTAATCGTCGTTGGCTTTCGCGACGACGATTGGCTCAAGTTCGGGCGCCTTGGGAGAGATATCTCCCTTTGCCCCAAACAGCTTCAAGGGGGGAGGCGCTGACAGTTTTTCGTTTGCAATGATCGGAGCGCGCACCCGCGCTGTTTTTTCTACATCCAGTAACCGCGCACTTATAGTGTCGTCTTGCAGCAGGCGGCGAAACACGAGTAAATTCTGATAGCTCGTGGTTTTGGACCCGAAGGTCGAGCGCTCCTCACAAGGGAGCGTTTCGGCCCGCAAATATTCCCAACCTTCGCGGCCCAACTCATTCATCAAAGAGGCGAAAGCGTTTGCAAACCGCTCGTCCGTCGTGCGTGCGCCCTTGGCTTTGAGGCCCTTAATTGGCGCGGGTACGACTTTGTATTGGTACGTTGGCATACTGCCCCCTGAAATTCATCCACGGATGTTCCCTAAAGAAAATTCAGGAAAACTCAAGTTAAACCAAACGGAACGCTCTTAAAGTTGCGCGTTCCGTCCTCAATCTTCACTGGTCTGCGCGCTATTCCGCCAACAGGCGTGCAACGATTTCGTTGACCGCTTGCGGGTTGGCTTTGCCACCCGTCGCTTTCATCACTTGGCCCACGAACCAACCGGCCAATTTCGGATTGGCGCGCGCTTTTGCGACTTGGTCTGGGTTGTCGGCAATGACTTTGGCCACAGCGGCCTCAATGGCACCAGTATCGGTGACTTGCTTCATGCCGCGCGCTTCGACGATCTCGGCGGGGTCGCCGCCTTCGGTATAGACGATCTCGAAGAGGTCTTTGGCGATCTTGCCCGAGATATCGCCGTTGGCAATTAAGGCGATAACGCCGCTCAATTGGGCGGGTGTAACAGGGCAGGCACCGATGTCTTTGTCGTCTTTTTTGAGGCGACCAAAGAGTTCGTTGATGACCCAGTTCGCGGCCAGTTTCCCATCGCGCCCTTCGGCGACCTGTTCGAAATATGTCGCGTTCTCGGCTTCAGCCGTCAGAACAGTCGCGTCATAATCGGATAGCCCAAAGTCCTTGATGAACCGCGCTTTTTTCGCATCTGGAAGCTCGGGAAGCGTTTTCGCAATGTCATCAACCCAGTCTTGCTCAATCTCAAGCGGGAGCAAATCAGGGCAGGGGAAATACCGATAATCATGCGCTTCTTCTTTGGAACGCATGGAGCGGGTTTCGTTTTTGTCCGCGTCATACAGACGGGTTTCTTGATCGATAGAGCCGCCCGCTTCGAGAATCGCGATTTGGCGTTTGGCTTCATAATCAATCGCCATTTGGATGAACCGCATCGAGTTCATGTTCTTGATTTCGCAGCGCGTTCCCAGATGGCCGAAATCTTCCGTGGCGCGGTATTTTTCGTACTGGCCGGGCAAACATACCGAAACGTTCACGTCTGCGCGCATGCTGCCGTTTTGCATATTGCCGTCACATGTGCCGAGATAGCGCAGAATCTGGCGCATCTTGGTCACATAGGCGGCGGCCTCTTCAGGGCCACGAATATCGGGGCGGCTGACGATTTCCATCAAGGCCACGCCCGTGCGGTTCAGGTCGACAAAACTCATCGTCGGATCCATATCGTGGATGGATTTGCCGGCGTCTTGTTCAAGGTGAATGCGCTCAACCCGCACTTCGCGTGCAATTCCTTCTGACATTTCCACCAGCACTTCGCCTTCGCCCACGATGGGGTGGTACAGCTGGCTGATTTGATATCCTTGCGGCAAATCGGGGTAGAAATAGTTCTTGCGGTCAAAGGCGGAATAGAGGTTGATCGCTGCCTTCAAGCCAAGACCCGTACGCACCGCTTGCTCGACACAAAATTCGTTAATCACAGGCAACATTCCGGGCATGGCCGCGTCAACCATGGCGACATTGCTGTTGGGTGCATTGCCGAATTTGGTGCTGGCGCCCGAAAAGAGTTTCGCGTTGCTTGCGACCTGTGCGTGGATTTCCATCCCGATCACAAGTTCCCAGTCGTGCTTTGCGCCAGCGATGGTTTTTACTTTTGGCGCTTCGTAGGTCAGGTCCAGCATGGTCTATTCCCTTGGGTCTTTGGATCAAGTTGTGCACGCATCTGTAAATCAGACCATGAGCCGAGGCAAGGGGGCGGGAAAGGAACACGGTGGCAAAAAACCGCGCGAATTGGCCCAAAATTTATACCGAGTTTGCCAAGCGGGATAAAAATGACCTAGATGGCGCAAGATTCCTCAGAAAGAAAACCTAATGGTTGTATTTAGTAAGTTTGCGGTTGCCGTCGTGGCGGTCCTAGCAGTTAGCGCCTGTGGCAATGGAAACAACGCAAATGCGGACATTGATCCGTCTTCTGATGTTGTGATGCGGTGGGATCATCGCCCCGAATCTGATATTTGGACCAAGGCCACGCTGAAGGCGATTTCGGACAACGGATCGGTTCTCACAGAGCTAACACCCCGAGATATTGAAAAATGGTGTCCTGCTTACATTGAAAACGATCAAGAGCAACGTGCGTTGTTTTGGTCAGGTTTGGCCTCAGCTTTGGCAAAGCACGAAAGCACGTGGAATCCAAAAGCTGTGGGTGGCGGTGGCCGATGGATCGGTTTGGTGCAAATCGCCCCCGCAACGGCGCGAAACTATGGCTGTAATGCGACCAGTGTTGCCGACCTCAAAGTTGGCAAAAGTAACCTCTCCTGTGCGATGAAAATTTGGTCTACGACAGTATCACGCGATGGAGTTGTTGCAGATAATTTCCGCGGAGTTGCCGCCGATTGGGGCCCATTTCACAATCGCAAAAAACGCGAGGACATGCGCGCATGGACCAACGCCCAGAGCTATTGCACGACTTAAATTAGCGTCCGCCTCCTACATCTAGAATGGCGCCCGTCATATAGGACGCCTTCTCCGAGAGCAAAAACAGGATCGCTTCGGCGATTTCGGTGGCCTCGCCTGCGCGTCCCATTGGGATCAAATGAGCCAGTGCATCTTCGCGGCCAGGTTCGCCGCCTTTCGCGTGGATTTGCGTGCGCGTTATTCCCGGACGAACGGCATTGACGCGAATGTCATCGCGTGCGTTCTCTTGTGCCAATCCCGTGGTGAAAATATCGACCGCAGCTTTTGATGCCGCATAGTCCACATATTGCCCCGCACTTCCGGTGCGCGCAGCGACGGACGAGATATTCACAATGCAGCCGCCAACCCCACCGTATCTTTTTGCCATGCGCTTCACGGCTTGTTGGGCGCATTGTATCACGCCAACAGTGTTGACCATGAACATTTGCTCTAAACGGGCGCGCGACATGTCCTCCACACGCTGTGTCGTGTCGACAATTCCCGCGTTGTTTACAAGCCCATAGAGGGGGCCGAGGGCTGTGTCGCATTGAGTGAAAATCCGAAGAATATCTGCCTCAACCGCCATATCGCCTTGAAGAAGAACGGTTTTCGCACCCAAGGCGTGCGCCCGTTTGGCCACCTCCCGTGCGCCTTTTTCGTCGCTGCGGTATCCGATGCCGACATTATAGCCCTGCGCCGCAGCAAGTACGGCGGTGGCCGCACCAATGCCCGCACTTGCCCCCGTGATCAAAACTGATTTGCGTTCGGTCATGCATCGCTTCCCAAGATACGGGTCACCATTTCATGGGTGTCGCGCGATAGATTTGGCGTGGCTTGGATGCGTTTGAGTTGCTCTATCATCTGCCCTTGGCGCCCCGCATCATACCGACGCCAGCTGTCGAAAGCGGTGCTCATACGAGCCGTTGTTTGGGGGTTCGCCGCGTCTAGTTTGATCAACCAGTCGGCCACCAGCTTATACCCAGCTCCGTCGGCAGCGTGGAAGCCAGCGGTATTGGCTGTAAGACCGCCGAGGGCCGCGCGAAATCTGTTTGGATTTTTCCAATCGAAGGCCGCGTGTTTGGTGAGAGTCTTTGTGATCGCCGCTGCTTTCTGAGGTGCTGCGAGGCCGCTTTGAAGGCCGAACCATTTGTCCATAACAAGGCGATCCTGCGCCCATTGGGTCTCAAATGCTGCAAGTTCTGTTTGGCCGCGATCAATGCGCAAAAGGCACGCGAGCGCCTGTAATTGCTGAGTCATATTATCTGCGGCCGTATATTGCGCACGGGCTTGGTCGCCACCGTCAAGGCGCGAGATTAGGCCAAGAACTGCGCCTTGTAACGCGCGCTTTCCAGCGGGGGCGGCCTCTGAGCTAAACGGCCCATCGACATGATTGGCCGCGTAAATGCGTGGCAAGAGGTCTTGAAGATGTTGTGCAATCGACTGAGACAGCGTTTCAAGGGCGGTATAGATTGCCATCGGATCAGGTGTAACTCCGACATCGAACAAGGTTTGCGCGATGTCATCTTGGCTTGGCAACGCGAGCGCCAAAGCTTGAAATGCAGGATCAAGGTTTTCGTCCCGCAAGACCGCCGCGAGTGCATCAAGAAAGTCAGAATTCACGGGCGCATCCGCAGTCAGCATCGCCACAAGGGTTTCTTTGGCCAACGCGCGACCCGCTTCCCATTTGTTGAACGGATCGGTGTCATGGGCCAAAAGAAACGCGCGTTCTTTTGTGCTGCTTTGGCGCTCAAGGATCACAGGCGCTGAAAAAGTGCGTAAAATTGAGGGGATGGGCTTTGTACTGAGACCAGTGAAGCGAAAGCTCTGCTCCGCCTCTGTCATCTCAAGAATGCAGGTCTCGCGCACCTCATCACCATTGGGGTTCAAAAGCCCGACTGCAATGGGAATGACGCGTGGATCTTTGACGGGTTGCCCCGGCGTTGGCGGCGTCGCTTGCTTGAAGTGCAAGATATAGGTGCCATCCGAAAATTCATCCGTCACCGAAAGGCGCGGTGTCCCCGCTTGGGAATACCATTTCGAGAACTGTGTTAGGTCGCGGCCTGTTGTATCCTCAAAAATCTTGAGCCAATCTTCAATGGTTGCCGCGTCACCGTCATGGCGCTCGAAATAAAGGTCCAGCGCCCGTTTATAATTCTCATCTCCGACAAGGCGCTTCAACATGCCGATAACTTCGGCGCCTTTGTCATACACGGTTGCCGTATAAAAATTGTTAATCTCAACAAAACTTTCTGGGCGCACGGGGTGGGCGAGGGGGCCGTTGTCTTCGCGGAATTGACGAGCACGCAGGGTAATAACGTCGTCAATCCGCTTCACGGCGTGGCTGCGCATGTCGCCAGTGAACTGTTGATCGCGGAAAACCGTGAGGCCTTCTTTGAGGCACAATTGGAACCAGTCGCGACAGGTAATTCGGTTGCCCGTCCAGTTGTGAAAATACTCATGGGCGATGATACCTTCGATGCGCTCGAAGTTTGCGTCGGTTGATGTCTCGGGCGAGGCGAGAACGCAGGAAGAGTTGAAAATGTTCAAGCCCTTGTTCTCCATTGCGCCCATATTGAAGTCGTCCACGGCAACAATGTTGAATATGTCCAAGTCGTATTCACGGCCATAAACGTCCTCGTCCCACCTCATGGAGCGTTTTAGCGCGCCCATACCAAAAGCGCATTTATCTTCATCGCCCGGACGGACGTAGATATTCAGCGCGACATCTTTGCCCGATTTTGTTGTGAAACTATCGGTGTGCGCGATGAGGTCGCCCGCCACCAACGCGAATAAATACGCGGGTTTCGGCCAAGGGTCGTGCCACTCGGCAAAGCCTTCGTCTGACGTACCCGAATTGCCGTTCGAGAGTAAAACAGGTAGCGCGCTTTCGACCCGCACTTTAAAGGTCGCCATCACATCAGGGCGGTCGGGATAATAGGTGATTTTGCGAAACCCTTCGGCCTCGCACTGCGTACAATACATGCCGTTCGACATATAAAGCCCTTCAAGGGCCGTGTTGGTTTCGGGCGAAATTTCGACTTCTGCTTCGAATATGAAAGGGCCAGTTGGAACCTCGGCCGTGAGGCCAGTCTCGGTCAGGGTAGGGGAAATTTTGACGCCGTCAATATGCGCCGAAATGAGCTTTAAGTGCTCGCCGTGGAGGAAAAATGCTTGCTCTGGTGCTTTTGGATTGGGACGAAAGTGAATTTTGCTTTTAACACGTGTTTTTGTCGGAGACAGCTGAAACGTCAGTTCTACCCCGTCAATAAAATGCGAAAACTCTTTGTAATCGGACAGGTAAATCGTTTGTTCGGTGGTGCTTGTCATGTCGTCAATCCTTTTGGTTGCCCAAAGTTGAACAGTTTCGCTTGAGGGCTGCAAGGGCATTTCTTCGTGGAGAAGACATACGAATTTTGATGAAAAATATCGCGTGATAGGCCCAGAGTATTCTTTTGTGAGGCGTTCGAGTTCAATTGGTAATAAGACCTTACCAGCAGCTTGCGTTTCTCCCGTGTTGCCCGTAATTTGCGGCCAAATGACAATCGGAGAGACGACCATGACGCAATATCTGGAACGAAATGGCCTGCAGGTTGCCCCAGAAATGGTGCAATTTATCGAGGAGCGCGCCCTTGAAGGGACAGGCGTTTCTGCTGATGCTTTTTGGGCGGGCCTGTCTGGAATTGTGCATGATTTGGGTCCAAAAAATCGGGCGCTGCTAGAGACACGTGAGCGGCTCCAGTCCGAAATTGACGCATGGCACGTAAAACGTCGTGGCAAACTCCATGACGCGGCTGAGTATACTCAGTTTCTTAAGGATATCGGGTATTTGGTTCCCGAAGGCGCCGATTTTGTTATTGAAACCGCCAATGTTGATCCAGAGATTGCGACGATACCGGGCCCTCAATTGGTTGTTCCGATTACCAATGCTCGGTTTGCGCTCAATGCGGCGAATGCCCGTTGGGGCAGCCTTTATGATGCGTATTATGGCACGGATGCCCTTGGTGATTTGCCTACCGGACGCGCGTATGATGCTGCGCGTGGCGCCCGCGTTGTTGCGGCCGCAAAGGCGCATTTGGACAAAGCCATTCCATTGAAAAGTGGAACGTGGGCGGAAGTTAGTTCTATTGCTGCAGGGCCAAAGGGGCTTGATCTGGGTGATTTTGAATTGGCTGACCCTGCGCAATACGTGGGCTATGCAGACTCCGAAGTTTTGCTGGCGAAAAACGGTCTTCATATTCGTTTGATCATTGATAAGGCACATCAAATTGGTGCCACTGATCCCGCTGGCCTTGCGGATGTTATCCTTGAAAGTGCCGTTTCAACGATCATGGATTGCGAGGATTCCGTGGCCGCTGTCGATGCCGAGGATAAAGTTTTGGCTTATTCCAATTGGCTTGGATTGATGCAAGGCAACCTTTCGGAAACGGTCTCAAAAGGCGGTAAGACCTTTGATCGTGTGCTCGCGCAGGACGTGGTTTTCACTGCAGCGGATGGATCGACGCAAAGCTTGAAGGGGCGCTCGCTCATGCTCGTGCGCAATGTGGGGCATTTGATGTCCAACCCCGCTATTTTGGACCGAGATGGACTGGAAATCGGCGAAGGCTTAATGGATGCCATGGTGACCACGCTTATCGCAATGCATGACCTTAAGCGCGAGAGCGGAAATTCCATTGAGGGCAGTGTTTACGTTGTGAAACCCAAGATGCACGGCCCCCAAGAAGTGGCTTTTGCGGATGAGATTTTCACACGGGTTGAGGACGCCCTCGGCTTGCCTGCGAACACCGTCAAACTGGGGATTATGGACGAGGAACGGCGCACGTCTGCGAACTTGAAAGAGTGTATTCGTGCCGCCAAAAAACGGGTGGCCTTTATCAATACAGGCTTCCTCGATCGCACGGGCGACGAGATCCATACTTCTATGGAAGCAGGACCGTTCCAGAAAAAAGGCGACATGAAATCAATGCCTTGGATTCTTTCCTATGAGGATCGTAACGTCGATATTGGCTTGGCTTGTGGGTTGTCTGGCAAGGCACAAATCGGCAAGGGCATGTGGGCGATGCCCGATTTGATGGCGGATATGTTGGTCGCGAAATCTAGCCATCCGATGGCGGGGGCCAATTGCGCGTGGGTTCCAAGCCCCACTGCAGCCACGCTGCATGCAACGCATTACCACACCATCGACGTGTTTGAGCGTCAACGCGCGATCGCGGCGGGCGGACCTCGCGGCTCTTTGGCCGACTTGTTGACCATTCCTGTCGCAAATGGGGTCAACTGGAGTGATGAAGAAATTGCGGCCGAAATTGAGAACAACGCGCAGGGAATTCTCGGATATGTAGTGCGCTGGATTGATGCGGGGATCGGATGTTCCAAGGTTCCTGATATCAATGACGTTGGCCTGATGGAAGACCGTGCGACCTGCCGTATTTCAAGCCAAGCTTTGGCGAATTGGTTACATCATGGCGTTGTGTCCGAAGCACAAGTCATGCGTGCCATGCAGAAAATGGCGGCAGTCGTTGATGGACAAAATGCCTCTGACCCAACCTACATTCCCATGGCTCCTAGCTTTGCTGGTATCGCTTTTCAGGCGGCGTGTGATTTGGTGTTCAAAGGGCGCGTTCAGCCTTCTGGTTATACGGAACCCGTTCTTCATGCTCGCCGTTTGGAGCTGAAAGAAAAGAGTTCGTAAAGTCCAAAAACGCGTAAAGAAAAGGCGTTCAAGCCCCTAACTGCCAGCATTTTAAGTGACGGCACTGGTTTGGTTGGAAAAGCCTGTATTTACGTACAAATCTGCACAGGCGCTTGTGCGTTGGGGCACATTTTTATGTTGATTTGGCTCACCTTTCAGCAAATAAACGCGCTATAGTATATCTGTTACTCATGTTTCGGAGACGTTATGGCGCGCCCTATTGTAGGCATCATTGGCAATCACTTTCTAATTAATGATCAATATCCGGCGCAGTCGGCAGGAACAATGAATTGCTGTGCAATTTCAAACGTGTCCGGATGTACGCCTTTGATTGTCCCTGCTGACCCTCGCTATGTTTCGGTTGAAGATTTGCTAGAAAGTTGTGACGGGTTTCTATTTACGGGCGCTCGGGCGAATGTGCATCCTGAGGAATACGGCGAAATTGAAACCCTAGCGCATGGCGATTTTGATCGGGCGCGGGATGCCGTTACTTTACCCCTCGTGCGGGCCTGTGTTGAACGTGGCCAGCCCATTTTCGGCATTTGCCGTGGGTTTCAGGAGGTCAACGTTGCTATGGGCGGAAGCTTGTTTCCCGAAATCCGTGACCTTGAGGGGCGTGACAATCACCGCATGCCGCCCGACGGAACCTTGGAAGAAAAGTTCGAGTTACGCCACGACGTGACCCTCACACCCGACGGACCCTTCGCCGCCGTTTTTGGCACACATAAAGTATTGACGAATACGCTGCACGGGCAGGGGATCAAGACCGCTGGAAAACGGGTCGTTATTGATGGATATGCGCCCGATGGGACCCCCGAAGCGATTTACATTAAGGATGCTCCCGGATTTACGATGTCGGTTCAGTGGCACCCCGAATGGAACGCGGACGCCGATCTTGTGTCCCGCCCATTGTTTGAAGCTTTTGGTACTGCGGTGCATAAATGGGCGCAGAACAAAAACGTGATGTTCTCCAAAACTGCATAAATGTCTTGCCTGAGGCGTGTCGGTCTGTAAAACCCGAATAAAGTCTGGTTTGGAGGCCAATATGAAACGTTCGCGCATCAATGAAATTATGTCTGAGGCGGATGAAATGATCCGTTCGCACGGGTTTACTTTGCCGCCATTCGCCTATTGGTCGCCCGAGGAATTCGTCAGTAATAAAGACCGTGCAAAAGCAGTTATTTCTGCGCGCGCGGGGTGGGACATCACCGACTATGGCGAGGGTGATTTTGATGCGCTTGGCTTGTTTCTGTTCACATTGCGCAATGGCCGTTTGAGTGATCTGCAGCGCGGCGGCGGTATGTGTTATGCTGAGAAGCTGTTGATTTCCGAAGAAAACCAAATCAGTCCCATGCACACCCATGTTCTAAAGGCCGAGGATATTATCAACCGCGGTGGTGCCACTTTGGCGATTGAATTGTTTGGGTCGGATGCGGATGGCAACTTTGACGAGACCGCAGGTGGAACCGTTTATTGCGACGGGATTGAGCGCCAATTCACACCGGGTGAAATTCTGAAATTTGCCCCCGGCGAGAGCGTGACCTTAATGCCTGGTGATTGGCATGCGTTTTGGGGCGAGGGCGGCGCGGTTTTGATCGGCGAGGTTTCAACCGTTAATGACGACCTCACAGACAATATTTTCCGCGCGCCGATTGGGCGGTTTGCACAGATCGAAGAAGACGTGGCCCCAACGCATCTTTTGGTGTCGGACTACGAAAAATGGCTCGCGTAAAGCTTTTCGCAACAAACGGGGTGTAATTCCACAAATCTGCGCATAGATTTGTGGAATGCAATCCAGTTTCTTTGATGACATTCCACAATTGCCGATTCAACTCGCCCAAGGGGCGGTCGTTTTGCCACGGTTTGTGGGCGACGCGATGCCGAGCCTCTATCGCGCGCTCAAAGAGGTGGTCACCGCTGCGCCCTTTCGCCATTTAATCACCCCCGGTGGCCATAAAATGTCGGTCGGAATGACAAATTGTGGGTCTGCTGGGTGGGTGAGCGACGCTTCGGGCTATCGGTATTCAAAGCAGGATCCGATGACGGGAAATCAGTGGCCAAATCTGCCGGATTGTTTTTTGGAATTGGCGCAATCCGCTGCCGCAGCGGCTGGATATGCGCAATTTGAAACGGACGCCTGTTTGATCAATCAGTACCGCGTTGGCGCCAAGCTTTCGATGCATCAGGATCGCGACGAAGGGGGGCTGGAGCAGCCGATTGTCTCAGTGTCTTTGGGCCTTCCTGCGACCTTTCTTTTTGGCGGGTTGGAGCGCACAGATCCAACGCGGAAAGTCCTTTTGGAACATGGGGATGTTGTGGTTTGGGGTGGTCCCTCGCGCCTGTGTTTTCACGCTGTCAATGCCATTCAATCTGGTGTGCATCCCGATCTAGGCCCGCGCCGTCTAAACCTGACATTTCGCAAGGCTGTCTGATCGTTACTTCAAGTCTTTTGCCATCTGAAAGCGTTCAATTTCCACGCCGTTTCGCATGACGACTTCTGGAGCTGTTACGTGCCATCCGCGTTTTTCGAAGAAAGGCCGCGCAAGGTGGCTCGCTTCGGTAAAAAGACGCGCTAACACCAAACGTTGCGCATCTTCTGTGATTTTTTTATAGAGTTCGGCAGCCACCGCCGTACGTCGAAACTCGGGGGCGACATATGCCAAACTTAAATGGCCGTCAGACTCGAGCGAAAAGAAGCCGACGAGTTTTTGCTCCACCGAGGCCACCCAGCAGGCTTGCTCCGCTAGTTCCAATGGCCAGCTTTCGGGCATTTTTGTATGCGGTGCCCAAGCGTTTCGCTGCGGTTCGGAATAGTATTGAGCGGCCCCAACGTGAACCGCTCGACAAAAAATTTCGTAACAGGCTGGGGCGTCGAAATCACGATAACGCCGAAGAAATGGTGTCATGTGACACGCGCGCGGGTTTTGTATTCTGGTCGATCCCAGAGGTCGTTCGTCATGATATCTGCGATAATCGCGACGGCCCCTTGAACATCCGCCATATCGATATAGAGCGGTGTAAAGCCAAACCGAAGAATATTGGGCGCCCGAAAGTCGCCGATAACACCACGCGCAATCAGCGCCTGCATAATCGCGTAACCCTCCGGATGTGCGAAAGAAACTTGGCTGCCACGCGTGTTGGGATCGCGCGGCGAGGCGAGGGTGAGGCTAGGACAGGTCGCCTCAATTTCCGCAATAAAGGCTTGGGTTAGATCAATTGATTTAGCTTGAACGTCCTTCAAATCGGCTAAATCCCAAATATCCAGCGCGGTCTCAAGCGCGGCCATTTGCAAAACGGGGGGTGTGCCAACCCGCATACGCTCAATCCCCGTTCCAGCGCGATATTTTAGATCAAACTCAAACGGCGCGTCATGGCCAAGCCAACCCGCCAGCGCGGGTTGCACATTTTCGATATGTTCTGGCGCGACATAGATGAAGGCCGGCGCTCCGGGGCCGCCATTGAGGTATTTATAGGTGCAACCTACGGCGAAATCCGCGTTGCAACCCGCGACATCGACGGGAAACGCGCCCGCCGAATGCGCCAAATCCCAGATCACGATCGCGCCCACCGCGTGTGCCGCTTGAGTGAGGGCTTTCATATCGTGGCGACGGCCTGTGCGATAATCAACTTCGGTGAGCATCAAGACCGCGAGGTCGGTATCAATTTCATCCGCAACATCCTCGGGGGCGGGCGTACAAAGAACGTGACCCGCGTTCAGGCTTTCGATCAAGCCGCGTGCCATATAAAGGTCAGTCGGGAAGTTGCCATTATCGGAGACAATTTTTTTGCGATCCGGACGCAGGGCAAGGGCTGCGGCGAGGGCTTGATAGACTTTTACAGAAAGGGTGTCGCCCAAGGTGACAGTCCCATCTGGGGCTCCGATCAGGCGCGCGATGCGGTCCCCAAGGTGGCTTGGTTGCGCCATCCAGCCGGCTTTGTTCCATCCCGAGATAAGCATGTTACCCCATTCGCTCTCCACGGTTTTCTGAACCCGCGCTGCTGCGGCCTTTGGGAGCGGCCCCAAGGAATTCCCATCCAAATAGATTACGCCCTCCGGAAGGACAAAAAGGGATTTGGTATGGGCAAAGTCAGTCATGGTGCGCTCCTTGTTTTTTGCGATGCTGACGTTCGCGAATGGGGATTGCAAGGGGAACGCGGTTCCTAAATGTTTCATGTTAGCGCTAAACCTATGAACAAGTGTTGAGAAACAATCTTGCGCAAGATATGAGATACAACGCCAGAAGTTTCAATTTCAGGCAAAGAATGTGAAAAAGGGGAAATGTGCTGTGAAAATCGGAGCACCGAAGGAGACTTTTGAGGGCGAAAATCGCGTTGCGATGACACCCGATAGCGCTCTCCAGTTGCAAAAACTGGGGTATGAGTGCGCAATTGAAGCAGGTGCTGGTAAAGCAGCGGGCTTTGCCGACGCCTTGTACAAAGACGCGGGTGTCGAAGTTCTCAAGAGCGCAGCCGCGCTTTGGAAAGCTTCTGACATTGTAGTCAAAGTACGTCAGCCCAGTGCGGCGGAAACCAAACGATTGACCCAAGGGCAAACGTTGATTTCCTTCTTTAATCCTGCCGCGAATGCGGACGGAATGGAAGCGGCACGGGCGCAAGGCGCAAATGTGATTGCCATGGAAATGGTGCCGCGCATTAGTCGCGCCCAGAAAATGGACGCCTTGTCGTCTATGGCAAATATCGCGGGCTACCGCGCTGTTATCGAAGCTGGCAACAACTTTGGACGCTTCTTTACCGGCCAGATCACCGCCGCGGGCAAAGTTCCCCCAGCGAAGGTTTTGGTTGTGGGTGCGGGTGTGGCCGGATTGGCCGCTATTGGCACAGCGACAAGCCTTGGCGCGATCACCTATGCGTTTGATGTGAGGCCCGAAGTGGCCGAGCAAGTCGAATCCATGGGCGCACAGTTTGTCTTCCTCGATTTTGAAGAAGCCCAAGCGGATGGCGCGGCAACCGGTGGCTATGCTGCTGTTTCTTCCCCTGAGTTCCGCGAAGCGCAATTGGCAAAATTCCGTGAGTTAGCGCCAGAAATCGACATCGTTATTACAACCGCGTTGATCCCGAACCGTGAAGCGCCTGAGTTGTGGACCGAAGATATGGTCGCCGCAATGAAGCCCGGTTCCGTGATTGTCGACCTTGCCGCCGAGAAGGGGGGCAACTGTAAGCTCACCGTGGCGGACGAGAAAATCGTCACTAAAAACGGCGTAACAATCATTGGCTACACCGATTTTCCAAGCCGGATGGCCGCACAAGCTTCGACGCTTTATGCGACAAACATCCGTCACATGTTGACCGATCTAACGCCGGAAAAAGACGGCAAGATCAATCACAACATGGAAGATGACGTGATCCGTGGCGCGACCGTGACCTTTGCCAAAGAGATCACCTTCCCGCCACCCCCTCCCAAGATCGCAGCGATCGCCGCGCAAAAACCCAAAGAGGTGGCGCCACAGCTTACCCCCGAGGAAAAACGTGCGGCGGAAGTTGCGGCGTTTAAGGCGCAAACCAAACAACAAGTGACTTTGCTCGTTGTTGGGGCCGTGATTCTGCTCGGGGTTGGCCTTGTCGCCCCCGCGAGCTTCATGCAGCACTTCATCGTGTTTGTGCTCGCGGTTTTTGTTGGCTTCCAAGTTATTTGGGGCGTGGCACACTCGTTGCACACACCTTTGATGGCGGTGACCAATGCGATCTCGTCGATCATCATTCTGGGAGCGCTGATGCAAATCGGATCAGGCAGCTTCCTTGTGATCCTCCTTGCTGCGGTTTCGGTCTTTATGGCTGGGATCAACATATTTGGTGGCTTCCTCGTAACTCGGCGCATGCTTGCCATGTTCCAGAAATCTTAAGGGGGGCTGATTGATGGATTACGGATTTACAACCGCAGCCTATGTTGTCTCGGCTGTTCTTTTCATCTTGTCGCTAGGCGGATTGTCAGGGCAGGAAAGTGCGAAACGCGCTGTTTGGTACGGTATCGCGGGGATGGGTTTGGCCATTTTCGCGACATTGATTGGACCGGGGCTTGGCCTTTGGTGGCTCTCGGTTCTACTGATCGCGGGTGGTGGTGCTATTGGTTATCAGGTCGCGACACGCGTTCAGATGACTGAGATGCCACAACTCGTGGCGGCGATGCACTCGCTCGTTGGTTTGGCTGCTGTGTTTGTCGGCTTTGCCGCCCACATCGAGCTTGGCCGCGTGTTGGGCATGGATGCTACTACTCGGCAGGGTCTGGAAGGTTTTGCAGGCCTTTTGGCGCATAAAACCGGCGTTGAAGTCGCAATCCTGCGGGTAGAGTTGTTCCTTGGTATCTTTATTGGTGCGATCACCTTTACAGGTTCCGTTGTTGCTTATGGCAAGCTCGCGGGCAAGGTAAGCACAGTCGCAACGAAACTTCCGGGCGGCCATACGCTTAATGCAACGGCTGCTGGTATTTCGCTGATTTGCTTGGTTTGGTACTTCAATACTGGCGGGTTCTTTCCACTGTTCTTGATGACACTGGCCGCGCTTTTCATCGGCTATCATTTGATTATGGGCATCGGTGGCGCGGATATGCCGGTCGTTGTTTCCATGCTCAACAGCTACTCTGGCTGGGCGGCGGCGGCGATTGGTTTCTCTCTGAGCAACGACTTGCTGATCGTTGTGGGGGCCTTGGTTGGCTCCTCGGGTGCGATCCTCTCCTACATCATGTGTAAGGCGATGAACCGCAGCTTTGTCAGTGTGATTTTGGGCGGCTTTGGCGGCACAAGTGGGCCTCAAATGGAGGTCGAAGGCGAACAAATCGCCATTGACGCCGACGGGGTTGCCGCAGCGCTTGAGGATGCGGATAGCATTATCATCATCCCAGGGTACGGCATGGCCGTGGCACAGGCGCAGCAGTCGGTTTCCGAATTAACAAAACGTCTGCGCGCCAAGGGGAAGAACGTCCGTTTCGCGATCCACCCTGTTGCGGGTCGCCTTCCGGGGCACATGAACGTTTTGCTTGCCGAAGCCCGTGTGCCCTATGACATCGTTCTGGAGATGGACGAGATCAACGCCGACTTCCCGCAAACGGATGTTGCCATTGTGATTGGGTCTAACGACATCGTAAACCCCGCCGCACAGGACGATCCAAACAGCCCCATTGCCGGTATGCCGGTGTTGGAATGTTGGAAAGCCAAGCAAGTGTTTGTGTCTAAGCGTGGTCAAGGTACGGGCTATTCCGGTATCGAGAACCCGCTGTTTTATAAAGAGAATACACGGATGTTCTATGGGGATGCGAAGACTTCTCTTGATCTGCTGTTGACCAAGATTAGCTAGTCAGCCATTTACAAAACCACAGAGCGCCCCGCAAGAAATTGCGGGGCGTTTTGCGTTGGGGCGGCTTGTATACCAATGCACACTTCTAACATGTTGAAAAACATACAGCTATTTCTTGCGGTGAAGCCCGTCGTACATTATTCAATCGAAAACTCAGGAAAAGGCCCAGTCCATGGTGAAAGACCACTCACAGCGCTATCAACTCGCCAATGCGCTCCATGATCGCCCGTTTCCAGCGATACAAGCGCCCTCACAAGTGGCCTTTTTGGCGCTTCTGACGGGTCCCGCACCGCACCGCGACCTGTCGGCAGAACGCGCCCATCTTTTGATGCTGTTGGACCGTCACGGTGCAGCGCATCCTGCACCGGACGCCACGCATTATTTTGGTGCGATCGGGCGACATTTCTTGAAGTGGGAGAGCCACAGCGAATTTGTCACCTACACAATCATCACCGAAGGCGAGGCGCTCCGTCCCTTCGACCCCGTTGAATTTGATGTCTTCCCGCCCGATTGGCTTGACGCGGCCCCCGGAGAGCGGATCACATCGATGCTCATCCATGTCGCAAAAACTCCCGAGATTGAGAGCCTGACCCGCGACCTCAAAGACTGGTTTGTGCCAGAGAGCCTCGCGGTGAGTTATGTCGTGGATCAGTCGGCCGTTATTGCTTCGGATTTTCGGATTGATAGCGCGGGGCATGTACGATTTGCGTTGTTTGTGGCCCCGAATGTCGGGGTGCAACGGGTTGGCCGTATTATGCAGCGCATTTGCGAAGTTGAAACCTATAAGACGGCAGCACTACTGGGGTATTTGCGCGCCCAGCGGTTGATGCGGGATTTGGGCGGAATGGACGCCCAGCTGACCCAACTTGTGCTGGAAATGTCGGACTTGGAGGTCGCGCCCGAAGCGACTTTGGCTGCGCTGCTTCCCCTTGCGGCGCGCCTTGAGCAGGAAACCGCAGACGTGAGCTATCGGTTTGGGGCGACGCGCGCCTATGAGGCGATTGTCACACAGCGGATCTCGGTCCTGCGCGAAGAGCGTTTGAAGGGACATCAAACCCTTGCGGAGTTCATGATGCGCCGATTTGATCCCGCGATGCGTACCACCCAAGCGGCCTCGCGATTGTTGCAAAGCATGTCGGATCGGGCCCTGCGTGCGGGCGATCTGCTCCGCACCCGCGTAGATGTTGAGCGCAGCGCCCAGAACCAAGCCATCCTGCAAAGCATGGACAAACGCGCCGACCTTCAATTGCGCCTGCAAGAAACCGTCGAGGGCCTCTCGGTCGTTGCTGTCAGCTATTACACGGTCAATCTGTTGATGTATGTCCTTGCCCCGTTTGCCGCAGCTTATGGGGTGAACAAGGCGTGGCTTGTGACAGGGCTTGTGCCGATTGTTATGCTTTGTGTTTGGGCGGGTGTTCGGCGGGTAAAAGGGCGGATATCCAAACGACATTCGAGCGATTTTTAAAGCGATAATCCTGAAAACGAAAACAGCGCGTGGAGTGATCCGCGCGCTGTTTTTGTATTCTAACGTCCGCGAATGCGTGGGTCGAGTGCATCGCGTAGACCGTCACCAATGTAGTTGACGGCCAGAACGGTGAACGAGATCGCAACGCCGGGCCACATGACGCGTTCGGGGTATTGTTGCAGGTAATCAACGCCGTCAAACAACAAACGCCCCCATGTCGGGAAGTCGGGTGGGAAGCCAAGGCCAAGGAAGGAAAGCGCGCTTTCCGTGATGATCGCATTGGCAATTCCAAGCGTGGCCGACACCATAATAGGTGACATAACGTTGGGCAGGATGTGACGTACGATCATCTTAGTCGGAGGCGTGCCGATGGAATGAGCCGCCAGTACAAACTCGCGCTCCTTGAGCGCCAAAACATCGCCGCGCACGATCCGCGCGGCTTGCATCCAACTGGTCATCCCAATGGCAAACACCATCAGCACAAAGATACCACCCGCTGGACCAAATACGCGGCTTAGCGGGTCTCTGAACAGCATGATGGTGACCAAGAGAAGCGGCAACAAGGGCAGGGCAAGGAATAAGTCCGTGAAGCGCATCAGGAGGCCATCGAGGCTTTTGAAATACCCCGAAACAACGCCGACAAACGTTCCCACAACAAGCGACAGCCCCATCGCGGTTAGGCCGACAGCCATCGACACTTGGCCACCTGCCATCATACGCGCAAGCATGTCGCGCCCGAGTTGGTCGGTGCCAAAGGGATGTCCGAAACTCGGGCTTTGATTGCGGGCGCGGATATCGATGTAGGTCGGGTCGATCGTCCAGAGCCACGGACCGATGAGCACAAAGAGCACAATGAAGGTAAAGAAAACCAACCCCGCCATCGCGCCTTTATGTGTTTTGAATTGATCCCAAACGTCCCACCACTGACTGCGGGGAGCTTCCAAATCGACGATATCGAGGGAATGAACTGCAGGTTTAGTCATAGCGGATCCTTGGGTCGAGGATGCCATAGAGCACATCCGCGATCAGGTTAAAGAGAATAATAAGGATCGCAAAGATCACAGTGAGGGTCTGCACAGTGGGAAGGTCATTGGCTTGGATCGCGGTGATCAGGAGTTGGCCAAGGCCGTTTACCTTAAACACCTGCTCGGTGATAATCGCGCCGGAAAAGACCGTTGGCACTCCAAGCGCAATCACGGTCACCACAGGGATCATCGAGTTGCGCAGAACATGGACCAGAACGACTGTTTTCTCGCTCAATCCCTTGGCACGCGCTGTGCGCACATAGTCTTGGTTGAGATTGTCGAGCATCGAAGCCCGCATAAACCGGCTGATCTGCGCGGCGTTATAGAGCGCGAGCACAAAGACCGGCATGATCATTTGCTTCACTTGGAAAACGAACGAGGACCAACTGTTGACCACATGGGTCGTATCGTAAATCGAGGGGAACCATTGCAGCTTCACCGAAAACACCACGATGAGCAGCACGCCGGTAAAGAAGGTCGGAACCGAAAAGCCGATCATCGAGATGAACGTCCCGATTTGATCAAAGATGGAGTATTGCTTGTAAGCTGAAATCACCCCGATCGGCAGCGCGATCAGCGTACCTACCACATAGGAAAGCCCAACAACCCAAAGAGTTTGCGGAATACGTTGCGCGACAACGTCCATGACCGAAGAGCGCCACTGCCAGCTAATGATACGCGGCATGTCTTGGGAAAAATGGGTGCCAAACATGGCGTCAAAAATATAGATCGGCTCTACGATATAGAATTGGTAAAGCCATTTCACGAAACGGACGGGGATCGGTTGCCCCAGTCCAAGGGCTTCGCGCATTTGCGCTTTGACTTCTGGTGGGACCGTCAATGGCACGGAGGCCATTGGATCGCCTGGAGCGAGTTCAAGCAAAAGGAAGATCACCAACGAAATGAGGATCGTTGTTGGGATCGCAATCAAGAGCCTGCGAATAGTGAATGTCAGCATACGGAAAGTCCTAGGCCGAGTTGGTCGGCTCTATTTTTATGAATTTACCCAAGGAAGGGGCCATGAAGAAAGGGCGCCCCCGTTGCGGGAGGCGCCCAATTCCATAGATTACATGCGGTACCAGTCGGCTGCATTCCACAGTTCGCTGTCCCATGTGTTCAAGATCACACCACCAAGTGTATTGGAGTGCGCAGAAACACGGCCACGATCCACAAGCGGGATGATGACGTATTCTTGCATGAGCATGTCGTTCATAGCTTTTGCCATTTCCGCACGATCTTCGATGTCGCCTGTTGTTGCCATTTTGGCCACGAGTGCGTCGTACTCTTCAGAACAGAAGCGTTGCATGTTGTTGCCCTGCCACTGGTTTTCTGGTTGAGGAGCTTGCTTACATTCCCAGTTCGCCATGTAGCTTTCTGGATCTGTGCCGTCAAAGTTGTTGGCGTACATTTCAACATCCGCAAAGAACTTCTGGAAGGTGTCGGGCGAACCGGGGTCACCACCAAAGAACACGGAGGCGTCGATGTTGCGCAGTTCAGTTTCAACGCCGATTTCTTCCCACCACTGTTTGATCAGCGCTTGGAAGTCTTGACGTACAGCATTTGTGGAGGATTGGAACAACATGGAGAGACGAACGCCGTCTTTCGCACGCACACCATCTGCGCCTTTTACCCAACCAGCAGCTTCGAGGATCTCGTTTGCTCCAGCGATATCTTGCACGAGGCAAGCATCGTTTGCAGTCGAAGCATAGATCGCAGGAGCAGGCAGAACGTTACATGTTGGACGTCCAGCTGCGCCATAGCCGATTTCAGTCAGCAACGCACGGTCGATCGCCATGGAAAGCGCTTTACGAACGTTGATGTCTGTAAGGAAAGGGTGTGGATGCGCAATCGTGCCGCGTTCATCGCCGAGGTCAGGGTTAACGTCGGTTTGGTTGACCATGATGCGTTCAACCAATGTCCCGAAGCCGGAAATAATTTCGCCTTTGCCCTTGGCTGCCATCGCTTCGAGAACTTCTGGAGCCAACTGAAGGTTCCAAGCATAGTCAAATTCGCCTGTTTCCAAAACCGCACGACCCGCAGCAGTTGCGTCGCCGCCACCTTTCAACGTTGCCGTTGCAAACGCTGGTTTGGCTGGGTCACGGTAATTCGGGTTCGCGACCAAGGACACAACGTCATTTGGGCGGAACTCGGAGACCATGAAGGGGCCAGTGCCGATAGGGCTAAAGTTCGCGTCTGTGCATTCAGGAGCCTTTGCGCCCAAGCAATCTGCGAATTGTGCTTTTTGAATGATCGGCGCTTGCGCTCCGACAAAGGGTCCGTAGGGGAACGGCTTGGAAATGCCAAACGTCACCACAACGGTCAGATCGTCGGGTGTATCGACCGAAGCGACGTTATTGTATTTCTCGGACTGGGCGCAACCGCCACCTTCCGCTGTGCAATATTCCCAGCTGAATTTAACGTCCTCTGAGGTGAGAGGGGTGCCGTCGGACCACAAAAGGCCGGTCTTCAGCTTCCAAGTGATGGTGGTCAAATCTTCGGAGACGCCACCGTTCTCAACCGTTGGAACGCTTTCGGCGAGCCAAGGAACAATGGTGCCGTCTTGGTTGTAGCGGGCAAGAGGTTCAATAACCAAGCTGCCAGCTTCAAGGTCTTTTGTCCCGCCGGAAAGATACGGGTTCATAAGCGACGGCGCCTGCCAATAAATGATGTTTACATGGCCGTCTGCGCCACGTTCGGCATGGGCCATTGGGGCCAATGCAAAAGCAGCAGCAGCGCCCATTAGGGCTGTTTTAATTTTCATACTTCTCTCCTTGTTGGATGTTCGGACCACAGTTTGCCAAGTTTATCTCAGCGTTTTCCTGTTTACGTTTTTTCAATCGGCAAGATCATTTCGTTTCATACGATACTAACGACTCACTCCAATTATTGGTCCGCTACCAGTGCAGTTCAGGTTAGTTTGCTAAAAATTGCAAGTATTCGATATCATAAAACCTTCGAATGTGCGTGGAGTTACGCTCTATTTGCCGAAATCAGTCGTCGATATGCACAAAGTTTGGTTTTTATGGTCAATTTTCGGGCATTGTTGCAGGATTATTTGCCGAAAACTTTCTAAACGGAAAGGGGTTTGACTTTGCTCCCACGCGAAGATTAGCGTTGGGGGTATCAAAAATAAAGAAAAGCAAAGCCATGCTGGATCAGCCCTTAATCGACATTAAGAACCTTCGCGTAGAGTTTGAAACTAATAGCGGAATCGTTATTGGGGTTGAGGATATTTCTTTCACAATTAACCCCGGAGAGACCCTCTGTGTAGTAGGCGAATCGGGATCGGGAAAATCGGTTTCATCGCTTTCGATTATGCGATTGGTTGAATTTGGCGGTGGCGATATCGCCGGCGGCTCGATGGTTTTTGATCGGGGTGCCAAGGGTAAAATCGATCTCGCGTCTATTGATGCCAACGATATGCGCAGCATTCGCGGCAACGAAATTGGGATGATTTTCCAAGAGCCAATGACCTCCCTAAACCCGGTCTTTACGGTCGGGCGGCAGTTGACCGAAGGTTTGGTTCTCCACAAAAAGATGTCCAAATCCCAAGCCCGAACGCGCGCCATCGAATTACTGCGAGATGTGCGCATTCCGGAGCCTGAAAACCGCTTGGATCAATACCCGCATGAGCTTTCTGGCGGCATGCGGCAACGGGTTGTCATTGCGATGGCGATGGCCTGCGAGCCGCGCTTGCTTATCTGTGACGAGCCCACGACCGCGCTCGATGTGACTATTCAAGCTGAGATTTTGGCGCTTATCGATCGGCTAAAGCGTGAGCACGGAACCGCGGTTTTGTTCATCACCCATGACATGGCCGTCGTCGCGCAAATGGCGGACCGTGTGATCGTGATGTATCGTGGAAACATGATGGAAGAGGGCACCGTCGAGCAAATCTTCGAAGCCCCAAAGCATGATTACACCAAAGCCCTCTTGGCCGCCGTGCCAAGGCTGGGTGAAATGGATGGGAAACCCGCCCCTGAGCCAATGCGCATTATGGGCGACGAAGAAAAATACGCCGCCGTTGTTGCCAAGGCAAAAGCCAAACATGCTGCGGCCCCAAAGGACGTCAAACCGCTTCTGACCGTCAAAAACCTCACCACGCGTTTCCCCGTCAAGAAGGGTTTGATGCGCCGCACCGTGGCCAATGTGCATGCGGTAGAAGACGTTTCGTTCACTCTCAATCCGGGTGAAACGCTTTCGCTTGTCGGCGAGAGTGGATGTGGGAAATCCTCCTGTGGCCGCTCGATTTTACGTCTGGTGGAACCCCTGAGTGGCGAGGTGGATTTGGACGGGGTGGATATTCTTGGTCTCAACACCAAGGATTTGCGCAAAGCCCGTCGGGATATGCAGATGGTGTTCCAAGACCCGTTTGCCTCCCTCAATCCACAGGTGCGCTTGATTGATCAGGTCGCCGAGCCGATGCGCAATTTCAACCTCGCATCAGGGAGTGAGTTGACCGACCGTGTCGCAAGCCTTTTTGATCGTGTGGAATTGCCGCGCAGCTTCCTAAAACGTTTCCCGCATGAGCTTTCGGGCGGCCAACGCCAACGCATCGCCATCGCGCGTGCCCTTGCGTTGAATCCCAAACTTGTGATCGCAGACGAGGCGGTGTCCGCGTTGGACGTGTCAGTGCAGGCGCAAGTCCTCAATCTGTTGATGGAATTGCAAGCCGACCTCGGCATCGCGATGCTATTCATCAGCCACGATATGGCCGTTGTCGAGCGTGTCAGCCATAACACGGCCGTCATGTATTTGGGACGTATCGTCGAGATTGGACCGCGTCAAGAAGTGTTCCAAAACCCACAACACAGTTATACCCAGTCGCTTATGTCTGCGGTGCCTGTAGCGGATCCACGGCGTAGAAAAATCAGTTCGGATGTCTCCTTTAAGCCCATTCCTTCGCCCATTTTCCCGAAGGATTATCAGCCAGAGCCTTCGACCTATACTGAAGTATCAAAAGGTCATTTTATACTTAATTCACAATAATTTACCTTAAGCACTTAAGGTAAGGAGTTTACATGGGTATATCCCTGACTGCCCGAGAGATCCTTGAAAAACTGGTGAGTTTTAACACTGTCAGCGATCGGTCAAATTTACCGCTGGTTGAATGGGTTGAAACCTATTTGAACAGTCACGGCGTTGAGTCTTTTCGCGTATATGATGAAACCGGCGAGAAGGCCTCGCTCTTTGCGAATGTCGGCCCAATGGTGGCGGGCGGAGTGATCCTTTCGGGGCATACCGACGTTGTGCCCGTAGCGGGCCAAGCATGGAATACTGACCCGTTTGAAGTGGTCGAAAAAGACGGCAAACTTTACGGGCGTGGCACTGCGGATATGAAGGGGTTTGACGCCCTCGCGCTTTGGGCGGTTCCGCATGCGCTGGCGGCGGGTATCAAGCGCCCGTTGCAAATTGCTCTGTCCTACGACGAGGAAATCGGCTGTATTGGGGCCCCGCCGATGATTGCGGCGATGGCGTCCCTTCCCAAGGCGCAGGCAGCGATTATTGGCGAGCCGTCGAGTATGAAAACGGTCACCAGTCATAAGGGCGGTATTGGGTTTAAAATCCATGTGCGCGGGTTTGAAGTGCACAGCTCCCTTATCCACACAGGTGTGTCCGCAATCATGTTTAGTGCTGACTTGATCCAGTGGGCCAGTGCTGTGAATGCAAAGCACGCCGAGACAGAGCCCAGCCCCTTGGCCGCAGAATTTGATCCGCCCTATACGACGGCGCACGTTGGAAAAATTTCTGGCGGCACGGCCCATAACATCACCGCCAAAGACTGCTATTTCGACATCTCCTTTCGGGTTGTCCCGGGCGAGACGACAGGAATGTGGAATGAGCGTTTGCGCGCGAAGGTTTCAGAAATTGAGGCTGAAATGCAGGCCATCCACCCCGACACCGGCATTGATATTTCTCCCGATTTTGGCGTTCCTCCTCTGGCCCCTGAGGTGAATGGTGCCGCCGAAACTCTCGTCCGTACTTTAACGGGGGACAACGCCACGCATGCGGTTTCTTATGCCACAGAAGCCGGGCAATTTCAGGAGGGTGGCCATTCGGCGGTTGTCTGTGGGCCCGGCGATATTGCACAGGCGCATCAACCAAACGAATTTTTAGAAATCCGTCAACTAGAGGCCGGAGAAGCCTTTATGAGACGACTTATTACACATCTCGCACAGGATTAAGATATGCCCGTAAAGAACCGTTTTTCCGAACTTTTATCCGAAATTACAGAATGGCGTCGTGACTTTCACACCCACCCTGAAATCCTGTTTGAAACGCACCGGACCTCGGCGCGCGTTGCCGAACTTCTGCGGGAATTTGGTTGTGATGAAGTTGTCGAAGGCATTGGCCGCACCGGTGTTGTTGGGGTAATCAGGGGCAAGTCCGACACCAAAAATAAGGTCATTGGCCTGCGTGCTGATATGGATGCCTTGCCGATCCTTGAGGATACTGGGGTGGAATACGCCAGCCAAACTCCCGGTGCGATGCACGCTTGTGGCCATGATGGGCATACGGCGATGTTACTTGGCGCGGCGAAATACCTGTGCGAAACCCGCAATTTTGACGGCACAACCATCGTTATTTTCCAACCCGCAGAAGAAGGCGGCGGCGGTGGGCGCGAGATGTGTGAAGACGGCATGATGGACCGCTGGAACATCCACGAGGTCTATGGCATGCACAACTGGCCCGGCCATGCGCTTGGAAGTTTTGCCATCCGTCCAGGCGCGTTTTTTGCCGCCACGGACCAGTTCGAAATCTTCGTAGAAGGCAAGGGCGGCCACGCGGCCAAGCCACAGGAAGTTGTGGACACCACCGTACTCGCCAGCCAAATCGTGCTCTCGCTGCAAACCATCGCCAGCCGTAATGTGGACCCTGTGGAGCAGGTTGTGGTTTCGGTGACCAGCTTTGAAACGGAGAGTAAGGCCTTCAATGTAATCCCACAGAAGGTGCACCTTAAAGGCACGGTTCGTACGCTATCAAAAGACGTGCGCGATTTGGCAGAAGAGCGGATCAAAGCGATTGCGCCCCTGACGGCTCAAGCTTTAGGCGGGACAGCCGAAGTGAAATACATGCGCGGCTATCCCGTGATGGTGAACCACGAGGTTGAAACCGAATACGCAGTAAAAGCGGCCGAGAAAGTCTCTGGGGCTTGTGCGGATGCACCGTTGGTCATGGGAGGCGAAGATTTCGCCTTCATGCTCGAAGAACGCCCCGGCGCGTATATTTTGATGGGCAATGGCGACACGGCAGCCGTGCACCACCCGAAATACAATTTCGACGACAACGCGATTCCTGCGGGATGTAGCTGGTGGGTTGAAATGGCAGAAAGCCGTATGCCCGTTTAAATCTATCGCAAAAATACAATAAAGGCCGGCCACAACAAAAACGTTGGGCCGGCCTTTTTCAATCTAAGTGGCGCAGAAAACGGGGGGTTATCCGCCTGTGTGGCTCATGTGGCGGGTCATTTGGCCGCCGAGCTTTTGGCGCGAATAGTCAAAGTCATGGCCTTTGGGTTTAAGCGCAATTGCCTCGCGAATGGCTTGCAAAAGGCCATCGTCGCCTTCGCTGGCACGCAGGGGCGCACGCAGGTCGGATTTGCCTTCTTGGCCGAGGCACGTGTAAATTTCGCCCGTACAAGTGACGCGCACGCGGTTACAGCTTTCACAGAAATTATGGCTTAGGGGCGTGATGAAACCAACCCGTTGCCGCGTTTCGCCAATCCGCACATACCGCGCGGGGCCGCCTGTGCGATCGGGCAAATCGGCCAGTGTATATTTCGTTGCCAGCGTGGAGCGCAGCTCCTCCAGCGACCAGAATTGGCCGATCCGTTCCAGTTCGCCGATGTCGCCCATCGGCATGACCTCAATAAAGGTCAAATCCATGTCGCGCGCGGCGCAAAACTCGGTGAGGGTAAACAATTCATTCTCGTTGAACCCCTTGAGGGCCACGGTGTTGAGTTTGACCTTTAGCCCCGCGTTAAGCGCGGCCTCAATCCCCTCAAGCACTTGGTTTAAGCGCCCCCAGCGGGTGACCTCGGCAAATTTTTCTTCATTCAATGTGTCGAGTGAGACATTGATCCGCTTAACCCCATATCCGGCCAATTCCTGCGCGTATTTGGATAGTTGTGAGCCGTTTGTGGTGAGGGTAAGCTCGTCCAACGCACCACTTTTCAGGTGGCGTGACATGGACGCAAAGTAGCTCATGATGCCGCGCCGCACCAAAGGTTCGCCGCCAGTGATACGTAATTTACGTACCCCAAGGCCGATGAAGGCCGAGGACAAGCGATCCAATTCCTCAAGAGTTAGAAGCTCTTTTTTAGGGAGGAAATTCATCACCTCCGACATGCAATAAACGCACCGAAAATCGCAGCGATCTGTGACAGAAAGGCGCAAATATGTGATCGGGCGCAAGAAGGGGTCAATAAGGGGGTCAGTCATGTGGCGAGCCTATGCCCGTGCCGAACAGGGAGCAAGTCACAATCGAGTAATTTCAATTTGAAGCAGTCCCAAGCTTCCAAATCGCGTCTAACATGGATTGCGATTGGCGCTCCAACAAGTTTCCGTTCCATTTGATCCTCAGGTAAAGTGCTAAAGGTCTGATAATGTCGGCAATACCGTTTGGATAGGACTAGCTGTAAATGTGAAAAAGATCGTATAAAGTGCTCGATGGGGTGCGCAATGGCAAACCTGCATAGCAAATCAAATCGATCGCGTTTGGCGCGAAGAGCTACGCCGCATTAACCAACTGTTGCCAAAGGGGGGGCTGTTGGCTGGCGATGGTGCGGGTTCGAATTGCTGGGGTCTTCCTCGTAAAATACGCGATTCTGCGACGGGAAAAGTCTCCACGCAAGGCATTGGCACGGCAGATGATTTGCCAAACGTCGGAACCATGACGTGGGTTGGCGCTCCTTCTAAAGCTCAATCGGTAGCAGCTTCTTTGTAAGGAATTATAACCTACTTGACGGTTGGCAATGCTTGTCAGGGTTGGGTTGAAATGAAGATTGAGCGTCCCGAAATCTTGACGCCTAAGAAAATCTCGCAATTCAGAAGTGATGCCACTGTGATCTCTGGGGCTTTGGGGTCGATACATGTCTTGCTGATATAACACAGGGGCTAGTTGAAGAATGGTTCACCCTCACGTTTATACGAACAGATTTCCCTCTGGGTATTCTTCCATTTATCTGACACCAAAAACCGTCAAGAATTATTGAACTCAAGGCAACACAGTTTGCTTCAATTGATTGTCCGAATTCCGTACCGCCGATAGAGGACAGTCGAATGTTCACATCATTTAGCCTACCGTTTTCTCTTGCTTTGTAAGCGTCACTCGCTTGACCTTCGTTATAATTGTCTGGGGCGTTTTGCCGAAAAGATTTATTTTTTGCAGCTATTTTTTTCCAATAAGGCGGTGGTGATCTGAGAACAATTTGAGTTACGCCTTTGAGCGACTCTAAGTTCCTGTGGTGCTCTAAAAACGCGTTGAAATGCTGTTTTTTGAATCGAAAAAGAGGGAGATGTCACAAAGAAACGGCTTCGCATCGAGAAATGGATAGAATTCGAACATTGCACCATCTTCTTCAATTCTCTCAACCAAGCCCGAACCAAAAGAGGCCTGTTAGGGCCTCCAAGGTGGGCTGCACCAAAAATTGGCACTACTCGGATTCCCCTGAATCAACGTGCAAGGAGTCTTTCGCGGCCGTGTTGGGAATAGGGGGAGAGAGTTTTCGGTGGGTTGATGAATACCCGCCACCTGTGAGCACGAAAAAGAGACCCGTCGTGGCTAAAAGTACAAAGCAGGCTGCAAGAAAATCTGGGTGCCGAGGCATTCGTCAACTATCCCATTAAAAACGACGGACTAGAACTACATACCCTGCCAATGTGCACTCATTGAAGAAATAGGAATTCTGGCAAAACATAGGGGTATTTTCAGAAAAGAATAAAACTGCCCCGATCCGGAAACTGGCCCACCTTGCGGCGAATACCTGCAATCTGCTCCTAATGTCGAAATCTACGCCCCGCCGTTTTAGTCAAAATCCATGGATTTGGATTAGTGCCGCAAGCAGGTGTTTTATCATGTCAAAACTTTCGAGTAGCATTATGAAATTATGCCTAAGGAAAAGCAGAAGACGATATGGGAACGTTAAAAACGGCCCTGAAAGCTGTAGGTCAGCGCATTGGATAAGGTTCGGAAACCAACCTGAGAAACTTAGGTGATTGGGCATCTGAAATCGTCGCCGCGTTGGTGGATGATTTAGGCGTCGTATTCACGGCTTCGCCCTTTGGCTAGCCTTACTTTTTTGGTTTGTTTCTGCGATGCTAATTGCGACTTTGGCGCTAATACTCGAGGGGGAGGACGGGTCTAGTGATCCTGTATGGTTGATTATCCCTACGATTGTCGACTGCGGTTTCTGTTCTTTCGGTATCCGCAGATCGTTGAACTATTATCTGAATATTAGTTCAATTAATCTGAAGCTTTTCCTTGATCGAACCTCCATGAATGCGGATCATAGCTGTTCCCCGATGCCAGAACACCAAGTGCTAAAGCCGCAGTACTTTCCATCGGCGTTACGCGCCAAATTCAGCTAGTGCCCGTGACCGAAAACAGCGGAAGAGAGTGATCGTTCAGCAGTTTTACTCCGCACTGTGCGGACCATTTATCCCACGCGCTGGCGATGCTGATTTCAGTCTTTGCCTTGTTGCCAATGTTGCCCTTGAGTGGGGGGAATATCTCAACGGCGAAGTCAACGGCATTACAAAAAAACGCTCAGGGGCACCTGGGGCAGCGACAAGAGCGCCGCGCATTCAATTTCTGTTAATCGCATATTCAATTTCTCCTATTTGAGGGATGCGAATCATAATATGGCATAGGTGACTGACAGGACGGGCAGCCTCACCGTTACCTATTTTTGGATAAGTTCCTTTTATTTGAGACACCCCAGAAATTGTTGTGACAAAATATGGACAAAGGCAGGTAGAGTTATTTTATTACAATTACTTAGTTTGAATAAGCTCTGCCTTGGGAGGGGTGCATGTCTCGACGATTGATTGAAGTGACCTGCAATGCGGTGCCAAGTTGGAACGAACTGCGCGAAGCGTTCCGTTGGGATATCCCGCAGGACCTCAATATTGCAGAGGCCTGTTGTGACAGTTGGGCGCGCTCGCACCCTGACAAAGTGGCAGTCATTCATGTTGCCGAGGATGGCAGCGAAGAGCGCTGGACTTATGACGGTTTGATGCGCGCCTCCAACCGTTTGGCAGGGGCGTTTGCGGTGCAGGGTGTTACGCGGGGGGATCGGGTTGCGGTTCTTTTGCCCCAAGGCCCCGCCGTTTTACTCGCCCATTTTGCAGCTTACAAATTGGGAGCGGTTGTCCTGCCACTTTTTACGTTGTTTGGCGAAGATGCCCTGACATACCGGTTGCAGGATAGCGGTGCGAGGGTGGTGGTCACCGACGGGGAGAATATTGAGAAGATTGCGAAAATAAAGGACGGTTTGCCGGACTTGAAAACGGTTTACTCAACCGAAGCGGCAATTGGGGATGTGCGGTCCCTTTGGGAGGAAATCAACGCAAATGACGACGCGTTCGACTGCGAGATGACCCATCCAGAAACACCCGCAGTCTTGATCTATACCTCGGGAACAACCGGCGATCCCAAAGGGGTTTTGCACGGACACGGGTTCCTTTACGGACATCTCCCATCGATTGAATTACACCACCAAGGCTTCCCGATCGAAGGCGATTGTGGCTGGACACCCGCCGATTGGGCATGGATCGGCGGGTTGATGGATATGGCGATGCCGTGCCTGTTTTACGGTGTGCCGCTGATCAGTCGGCGCATGCGCAAATTTGACCCCGTTGAGGCCTACGCGCTGATCGCCCGCTACCAAATTCGCAATCTCTTTATGCCGCCCACAGCGCTTAAATTGATGCGCGGAACCCCAGTTCCAGAAGGGGTGAATATTCGCACCATTAGCTCAGGCGGGGAAAGTTTAGGGGCGGATTTGCTGATGTGGGCAGAGAAAACACTGGGGGCTCCCGTAAACGAACTGTACGGGCAAACGGAATGTAATTTGGTGGTCTGTTCGGCCAAGTCGTTCGACACACATCGCCCCGGATCGATGGGGCGCGCCGTGCCGGGGCATATCGTTGCGGTGATAGACGCTGACGGGAATATTGTCCCTGCGGGGGAAATTGGCGAAATCGCGATCCACGCGCCCGATCCCGCGATGTTTTTGCGCTATTGGAATAAACCCGAGGAAACGGCAGCGAAATTCACGGGTGATTGGCTGCGAACGGGCGATCTGGGGTCCTGCGACACGGAGGGATTTTTCCGTTTTTCATCGCGTGACGACGATGTGATCACATCCGCAGGCTATCGTATCGGACCCAGTGAAATCGAGAATTGTTTGACGTCGCATCCATTTGTGGCCATGGCCGCCGTGATCGGTGTACCCGACGCGCTGCGCACGGAAGTCGTGACGGCTTATGTCGTCTTGAGGGAAGGGGCAATTTGGGACGGGCTTGAGGAGGAGTTGATCGCCCTTGTGAAAGCACGCATTAGCCCGCACGTCGCGCCAAAATCCGTGACCGCCATCGACTCCATGCCGATGACAGCCACAGGTAAAATCATGCGCCGCGCCCTGCGAAACCGCTAGTTTTCGGAAAACCCCTCTGAAAACGTTGGGGCTTCGACTTCTGGGGCCGGGTGTGGAACCGTGTAATCCTTCATGTGCCGCGTGGCTTCTTTTTGGGCAAAGGGTTTGAGGCGTGGACCAAATTCGTTCAAAAATGCCTGTGCGCGCGGCACGTCGTGTTTGGAAAGATCGCGAATCCACCACGAAATCGCCTTTTGGATGAACCATTCCTTGTCGTCGACCATCCGCGCGGCCCATGCCAAAACGCGTTCGCGTGTGGCGATGTCGTCGGGTTTCGGGAAGTTTTGTTTGGTCCAAGGTAGTGTGATCACAAGCGCAGCACGTCGGGTCCACATATGATCTGAGTCGATCCATGTCTCGACCTCATCAAGGCGCGAAGGGTCGGCGACCACCCGTTTTTGGCCCGCTATACAGGCATGATCCGCAATGGCCCATGCGTCAAAATCTGGCACCCAACTCGTGATGAGATCCCATGCTTCCTCGTCGGGGCGCAAACGCGCTTGGGTCAGGAGTTTTGCCGCCGCGATCCGCGCCTCGTGGCAATCTGTGGCCCATAATGCGCGTGCCAATTCAACGCGTTGCGGCACGTCAAGTTCGGCGCGCCATGTTGCGACACATGCGTCAACCTCTGGGTTTGATACCCCAAGATACTTGCGGTTTGCCTTGTGATAGGCGCGCAACTGGAGGGCCTGTATTTCACTTCCTGTCGCCGCAAGCGCGGCCATCGCCGTTTCAATATTCATTCTACAGTCACCGATTTTGCAAGGTTGCGGGGTTGGTCGACGTCAGTGCCTTTGGCAATCGCGGTGTAATAGGCCAAAAGCTGTGCGGGAAGTGCGTACAGGATGGGCGCAAAAACGGGGTCGACTTCGGGCATGGTAAGTGTCTCCCAAACCCCTTGTCCCGCCTGGGCAATCCCCTTGGCATCCGAAATCAGCAGGACTTTGCCGCCGCGCGCCATTACTTCCTGCATATTGGAAACGGTTTTATCAAAAAGGGCGTCCCGTGGGGCCATCACCACCACCGGAACCCTGTTGTCGATCAGGGCAATGGGGCCGTGTTTTAGCTCTCCACTGGCATAGCCTTCAGCGTGGATATAGCTCAATTCTTTGAGCTTGAGCGCCCCTTCAAGAGCAAGCGGGAACATCGCGCCACGCCCAAGGAACAGCACGTCTTCTGCTTTTGCAATCTTGCGCGCGATCTTCTTGACGTCGCTGCTGATCGCCAAGGAATGGCTGATGAGGCTTGGGATTTTCTTGAGGTTTTCAAGATGTTTAGCCGCCGTTTCTGTGCCGATTTCGCCGCGTTGATGGGCGGCTTTGAGGGTCAGTAAACTAAGGAGGGAGAGTTGGCAGGTAAACGCTTTAGTCGATGCAACCGACACTTCAACGCCCGCCAGAATGGGCAGCGCGAGGTCGCTGTCACGGGCCATCGAACTCTCGGTGACGTTCACAACCGAGAGGATCATGTCGGCTTTGCCTTTGGCGTAATGAAGTGCCGCCAAAGTGTCGGCCGTCTCACCTGATTGACTCACGAAAATGGCCAATGTACGGGCGGGGATGGGGGGCTCGCGGTAGCGGAATTCGCTGGCGACATCCACTTCGACAGGGATACGGGCGATTTGTTCAAACCAGTATTTCGCCGTTAGGCACGCGAGGTACGCCGTACCGCAGGCGACCATGGTGATGCGGTCAAACTTGGTGAAATCAAGCGCCTCGGGCAGGGTGATTTCGCCATTTTGCACATAGAGGGTCATGGCTTCTGCTAGAACGATGGGCTGTTCGGCGATTTCTTTGGCCATGAAGTGTTTGTGGCCGGCTTTTTCGATGCGTGTCGCGTCGAGGTGAACGGTCTTGATCGGGCGGCTAACGGGAGCGCCATCGGCCCCAAATATTTTGGCACCAGCGCGCGTGACGATCGCGTGGTCGCCGTCTTCAAGGTAGGTGATCTGGTCTGTCATTGGGGCAAGCGCGATTGCGTCCGAGCCGATGAACATTTCACCGTCACCATGACCAATCGCCAATGGCGAGCCTTTGCGTGCAGCGATCAACAGGTCGCCTTGGCCCTCAAAGAGGAAGCAAAGACCAAAGGCCCCTTCGAGGCGGCCAATTGTGGATTTGGCCGCGGTGATCGCGTCCATGCCACCGTCCATATAAGACTGAGTAAGCAGGGCGATTGTTTCGGTGTCTGTCTCGCTGTCAAAGCGATAGCCTGCGTCGGATAACTCGCGGCGAAGCTCTTGAAAGTTCTCGACAATTCCGTTGTGAACAACGCAAACGGGGCCAGCTTTATGCGGGTGGGCATTGCCTACCGTTGGCGCACCGTGGGTGGCCCATCGGGTGTGGCCAATACCTGCTTTTCCTGCCAGTGGTTCATGCACAAGTAAATCCGAGAGATTGACCAATTTACCAACCGCACGGCGTCGATCCAACACGCCATTTTCAACGGTTGCGATCCCCGCGCTATCATAGCCGCGATATTCAAGCCGTTTGAGGGCTTCGACCAAAAGGGGGGCGACTTCGTGATGCCCGAGAACACCAATAATTCCACACATTAGCTTTTACCTGCCGATTTTTTCGCTTTGATGGCTTGCAGCCGCGCGAAGAGTTTCTCTGCAAGACCGAGTTTATTAACTTGTTTCGCGCGTCCGATTGCGAGGGCTTCGGCGGGAACATCTGTCGTTATCACCGACCCACTGGCGGTCATTGCCCGATTGCCAACACTCACGGGGGCCACGAGCATGGTTGACGAGCCGATGAAAACATCGTTGCCGATTTCAGTCCGATGTTTCATGACGCCGTCGTAATTGCAAGTGACGGTGCCCGCGCCAAGGTTGCTGCGCAAGCCCACGGACGCATCGCCGACATAGGACAGGTGATTGACTTTGGCCCCTTCGGCGATGGTTGCGTTTTTGATTTCGACGAAATTTCCAATGCGCACATCTTCGGATATTTCCGCTCCGGGGCGCAGACGCGCATAGGGACCGATAATCGCACCACGGCTCACGTGACACCCTTCAAGATGACTAAAAGCGCGGATTAGCGCGCCGGATTCAATCGTCACTTCGGGGCCGAAAACCACATTCTGCTCAATGACCGCGTCGCGGCCAATGAAGGTATCGCTGGCGAAAAAGACGGTTTCAGGGGCGAGCAGGGTGACGCCGTTTTCCAACGCTTCTGCGCGTTTCATCGATTGGAAAATGCCTTCCGCGCGGGCCAGTTCGGAGCGTGTATTGATGCCAAGGGTTTCGGATTCATCGCAGGTAACGAAGCCAGCGGAGAGGCCGCGTTCACATGCAATGGCCACCACATCAGGGAGGTAAAATTCGCCTGCCGCATTGTCATTTTTAACGGCGTCCAGAAGATCGAAAAGTACTTTAGAGTCGGCGGCAATGACGCCGCTATTACAGAGTGTTACCGCCCGTTCTTCAGGTGTTGCGTCCTTGAATTCGACGATGCGCTCTAAAGTAGAACCTTCCGTGATCAAGCGCCCATAGCGGCCAGCATCCGCAGCTTCAAACCCAAGCACGACAACCGCATGATCCTTGCGGGCCTCCGCGAGTTTTTCCAGTGTTTCTGGCGAAATAAACGGGGTGTCGCCATAGAGGACGAGGGCGTCGCCGTCAAAGTCCGCCAACGCGTCACGCGCTTGTAATACGGCGTGGCCGGTCCCTAGTTGCTCCTCCTGCAAAACAACATCTACAACGCCAAGCGATAATGCTTCTGCGCGCACCAATTCTGCCTCATGGCCCGCAACAACAACACAGCGTTGGGGCATCAAGGCGTCTGCTGAGCCCATCGCATGCGCGAGCAAGCTTGTTCCCGCAATCTTATGGAGAACTTTAGGCAAGTCCGAATTCATGCGGCTGCCTTGTCCGGCGGCCAGAATAATGAGGGCTGTTGGCATTTTGGTTCTTTTCTGTTGTGCTTTGTGCAAGTCTTGGCCTGTTCATAACTCTATGGTCGAGTAGGGCAAGGGAATTGGTTTCAATATATCTTGCAGCTTATTACAAGGATGGGCGACAAATTGCCAAATGATTATAAAAAATGCGTGGTTTTCGATCTTGATGGGACGTTGGCGGACACCAGTGCCGATCTGATTGCGGCGGCAAATTCCTGCTTTCGTGGCCTAGGGTTTGGCGATGTTTTGGACCCCGTTGCGGATTCCCTCACAGCGTTTCACGGTGGGCGCGCGATGTTGCGCCTTGGTTTTGAGCGCTTGCAACATGAGGGGTTCGATGCGGCGATTGACGTGCAATATCCAGTTCTTCTGGAAGCTTACAGGCAAGATATTGATACGCATACCACCCTTTATGAGGGCGCAATGGAAGCCGTAGAACTTTTGAAATCAGGCGGGTATGCAGTGTCGATTTGCACAAATAAGCCCGAAGGTTTGGCGCAATCCCTGCTGGAACGCATGGGCATTCGCGGCGCGTTTGATGCCCTTATCGGAGCGGACACATTGCCAACGCGTAAGCCAGATGTCGCCCCGTATCACGCCGCCGTTGTGCGGGCGGGCGGGGCGGTTGAGCGTTCCATCTTGATCGGCGACACCATCACAGATCGTGATACCGCGCGCGCCGCGGGGGTTCCGATTGTGCTTGTTGGCTTTGGCCCATCGGGGGATGCGGTGTCGTCGTTGGAGCCAGATGCGATTTTGGAGCATTACGTCGATTTGCCCAGTTTGGTTAATCGTTTGATTGCTTAGCGCGCGCTTGACGCGACTCGTATTCTTTGATTAACTGAACAAGTGTTCAATAAATTTCGGAGAGAGCTATGTTCACCGCGACAATGCAGTTTGATTTAGGCGAAGATGTAAATGCGTTGCGCGACATGGTGCACCGTTGGGCGCAGGATCGGGTCAAGCCATTGGCCGCGCAGGTCGACGCGAAGAATGAATTCCCCGCCGAATTGTGGACGGAAATGGGCGAGCTTGGATTGCTGGGCATTACTGTTCCAGAGGAGTTTGGCGGCGCGGATATGGGGTATTTGGCCCATGTCATCGCGATTGAGGAAATCGCCCGCGCCAGCGCCAGCGTCAGCCTGTCTTATGGGGCGCATTCCAACCTGTGTGTGAACCAAATCAATTTGAACGGTACGCCGGAACAGCGGGCAAAATACCTCCCTAAATTGATCTCGGGCGAACATGTCGGCGCCTTGGCGATGTCGGAAGCGGGGGCGGGCTCTGATGTTGTGTCGATGTCGCTGCGGGCCGAGAAAAAGAACGGCTATTATTCATTGAATGGCACGAAGTTCTGGATCACGAATGGCCCAGATGCGGACACGCTTGTGGTTTATGCCAAGACCGATCCTGAGGCTGGAAGTCGCGGTGTGACGGCCTTTATTATTGAGAAAACCATGGTCGGTTTCTCTACCTCCGAGCATTTCGATAAGCTGGGCATGCGGGGCAGTAATACAGCGGAATTGATTTTCGAAAACGTCGAAGTTCCGTTCGAAAACGTTCTTGGCGAAGAGGGGCGCGGAGTACGCGTTTTGATGAGTGGGCTGGACTATGAACGTGTAGTGCTTTCGGGGATCAACACGGGCATCATGGCCGCCTGTCTGGATGAGGTCATGCCCTATATTTCTCAGCGCAAACAATTCGGTAAACCCGTCGGTGATTTCCAGCTTATGCAGGGGAAAATCGCTGATATGTATACCAAAATGAACTCGTCGCGTGCCTATGTTTACGAAGTCGCGAAGGCCTGTGATCGCGGGCAAGTTACCCGTCAGGACGCGGCCGGATGTGTGCTGTATTCTTCGGAGGAAGCGATGGTCGTGGCCCACCAAGCCGTGCAGGCGATGGGCGGGACTGGCTTTATGAATGAAAGCACTGTGAGCCGACTTTTCCGCGATGCAAAATTGATGGAAATCGGTGCAGGCACCAGCGAAATCCGTCGTATGTTAATAGGTCGTGAAATGATGGCGTCTATGACGTAGGTTCATGTTTCAAATTTCCTGAAAGGCATTTTATGAACCGCTTATTTTCCGTTATTGCATCTCTTGCGACACTCTTCATTGCTGGGGGCGCACAGGCGCAAGACATTGAATTCAGTCCCGATTTGTCGCTCAGCTGCTATTATGAAAGCGATGATATGGGCCAGCCCCACGGCTGTATTGGCCTCTCGGCAAACCAATGTATGGAAGTCTCGTCTGGTGGGTATTCCACTCGCGGAATGGACGCGTGTTTCGGGGCTGAAATCGAACTATGGGACGGATTGTTGAACCTTTCTTACCAATCATTGCGGGAAAGTGATCAACAGGCCGATGGGGCTTCTGGCGGCGCGCGGGCCACTGCTTTGCGCGACATGCAGCGCGCTTGGATCGTTTTTCGCGACAATACATGCAAGTATGAATACGCTCAATGGGCAGGGGGCAGCGGCGCAGGCCCTGCATATGCGTCCTGTGTGATGAATATGACTGGCCAGCAAGCCATGGCGCTAGATGTCATGCTTTCGAAAAATTTGGCGCAATAACAGGTCTTTAACGGCCAAAACGAGGATCCGATGAAGTTAAACAGTTTAGTTCTTCCTAACTCCGAGGCTTCCTTGGCCAACCGTGCGGCCCATCTTGAGGCGCTGGAGGTTATTCGTTCGGCAGCATCGCTTGCGACGGAAGGCGGTGGAGAGAAATCCCGCGTCCGCCATCTCTCGCGTGGTAAAATGCTACCTCGTGAGCGGGTGGCCAATCTCCTTGATCCTGGGAGTCCGTTTCTTGAGGTCGGCGCGACGGCGGCCCATGGGTTATACGATGGCGCGGCGCCCTGTGCTGGGGTGATTGCGGGGGTCGGGCAGGTGATGGGGCAAGACGTGATGGTTGTGTGCAATGACGCCACGGTTAAGGGCGGCACCTATTATCCGATGACGGTGAAGAAGCATTTGCGGGCGCAAGAGATCGCGGCGGAGTGTCGTTTGCCCTGTGTTTACTTGGTGGATTCAGGGGGGGCGAACCTTCCCAACCAAGATGAAGTGTTTCCTGATCGCGATCACTTTGGTCGGATTTTCTATAATCAGGCGCGGATGAGTGCGGCGGGTATTCCGCAAATCGCGGTTGTTATGGGGTCTTGTACGGCGGGCGGGGCCTATGTTCCTGCGATGGCGGATGTTAGTATTATCGTTAAGGATCAAGGGACTATCTTTCTTGCGGGGCCGCCGCTGGTGAAGGCGGCGACGGGGGAGATTGTGTCGGCGGAAGATTTGGGCGGCGGGGATGTGCACACGCGCCTTTCGGGGGTGGCCGACTATTTGGCCGAGGATGACGCCCATGCGCTTGCGCTGGCGCGGCAAGCGGTTGGCAATTTGAATATGCGGTTGCCCGACACTGTGAAATGGCAAACGCCGGAAGAGCCTGCCTATGATCCGGAGGAATTGCTCTCGGTTGTGCCCGCTGACTTGCGCACGCCCTATGACATTCGCGAAGTGATTGCGCGGGTTGTCGATGGCAGTCGGTTTGATGAATTCAAGGCGCGCTTTGGCGAGACATTGGTGACGGGGTTTGCCCATCTCAAGGGTTGTCCGGTCGGGATCATTGCCAACAATGGGGTACTGTTTTCGGAGGCCGCGCAAAAGGGTGCGCATTTTGTTGAACTCTGTTCGAAACGCAATATCCCCTTGATTTTCCTACAAAATATCACCGGATTTATGGTGGGACAAAAGTACGAAAACGAAGGGATTGCGCGTCATGGGGCGAAACTTGTGACGGCTGTGGCGACCACGAATGTGCCCAAGGTAACGATGGTTGTGGGCGGCAGTTTTGGCGCGGGAAATTACGGTATGTCGGGGCGGGCCTATCAGCCGCGCTTTATGTGGAGTTGGCCCAATAGCCGAATTTCCGTGATGGGCGGGCCACAAGCTGCGGGTGTTTTGGCGACGGTCAAACGCGATGCGATTGAGCGGGCGGGCGGGGAATGGAGTGCGCAGGAAGAGGCGGATTTCAAACAGCCGACGATTGATATGTTTGAGGCGCAAAGTCATCCGCTGTATGCCTCTGCGCGGCTTTGGGATGACGGAATTATCGACCCGCGCAAAACCCGCGACGTGTTGTTTTTGAGTTTGAAGGCGGCGTTGAACGCGCCGATTGAAGAGACCCGTTTTGGCATTTTCCGCATGTAATTTTAAACTTTTTAAACTCTGACACAGTCGGTTTTTAAAAAGTTTAAAGTTTTATTTTAGGGGGACTGGAGGGGCGACCACAAGATATTGTGGGGTGCGTTGAAGAGAAGGGACGACATCAGATGGCACGGATTACAACACGATTGACCGAAAAATTCGAGTTGGACACGCCCATTATATCGGCGCCCATGGCTTTTGCTGCGGGGGGCGAATTGGCGCGGGCGGTGAGTCTGGGTGGTGGGCTTGGATTGATCGGCGGAGCTTATGGCGATCCGGATTGGGTGGACGCGGAGTTTGCCAAGGCGGGCGATGCCAAGGTTGGAGTTGGGTTCATCACATGGAAGCTTGCCGCGCATTCGCAGGTTTTGGAGCAAGCGTTGGAGCGCTCCCCAGCGGCGGTGTTTTTATCCTTTGGCGACATCGCGCCGTATGTGGATCGCGTGCATCGTGCGGGCGTTGCGTTAATTGCGCAGGTGACAACATTGGCCGATGCACAGGCGGCCTGTGGCGCGGGCGCGGATGTGATCGTGGCGCAGGGGTCCGAGGCGGGAGGCCACGGCGAGGCCCGCGCGACGATGACGCTTGTGCCCGAGGTTGCCGATTGGGTGGCGCGCAATATGCCCCATGTTTTTGTCGTTGCGGCGGGGGGCATTGCTGACGGGCGTGGCCTTGCTGCGGCGTTGATGTTGGGGGCGCAGGGCGCGGTGATTGGCTCGCGGTTTTGGGCCAGCGACGAGGCCATGGTGCATCCAAAGATGCATGCGGCGGCGATGGCGGCGACGGGCGATGATACGATCCGTTCCTCGGTGATGGATGTGGCGCGGCATTTGAAATGGCCGCCCAGATTTACCGCGCGGGTGCTCAAGAATGCGTTTACCCGCCAGTGGCACGACGATTTGGACGGGTTGCTTGCGGTGGCGCAGGTTGAGGCCGAAAAATGGCGGCGTGCATGGGAGGCGGGGGACGTGGAGGGGGCGAACACTTTTGTGGGGCAAGCGGTTGGTTTGCTTCACGATATTCGCCCTGCGGCCCAGATAATTGAAAATATAACAGATGAAGCGGCCACCCTTTTGGGGCATGGGCCTGCATTTTTGGAGGCCTGAATGTTTGGCAAGATTTTGATTGCGAACCGTGGGGAAATCGCCTGTCGGGTCATGGAAACGGCCCGCGATATGGGTGTTCGGACGGTTGCGGTTTATTCCGATGCTGATGCGGGCGCGCGGCATGTGGCCTTGGCGGATCAGGCGGTTCACATTGGAGGGTCCGCCCCAGCGCAGAGTTATTTGCGCGGCGATGTGATCATTCAGGCGGCGCTGGAGACGGGGGCCGAGGCGATCCATCCGGGGTACGGGTTTTTGTCGGAAAATCCAGAGTTTGTGGAGGCTGTGGAGGCGGCGGGGCTTGTGTTTATCGGGCCGTCGGCCGCGGCGATCCGCGCGATGGGTCTGAAGGATGCGGCGAAGGTTTTGATGATTGAGGCGGGGGTGCCGGTGGTGCCTGGGTATCACGGTAAAAATCAGGACGCAGCGTTTTTGGCCAAGGAGGCCGCCGCCATCGGCTGGCCCGTTCTGATCAAGGCGGTCGCAGGCGGCGGGGGCAAAGGCATGCGTCTGGTTGAAGCGTCCGAGGGTTTTTCCGACGCATTGGAGAGCGCGCGCAGCGAGGCTTTGGCGGCGTTTGGCAATGCGGATGTGTTGATCGAGAAATACGTGACGGCGCCGCGCCATATCGAGGTGCAGGTGTTTGGCGACGGGGTGGAGGCGGTGCATCTGTTTGAGCGCGATTGCTCGTTGCAGCGGCGGCATCAGAAGGTGATTGAGGAAGCGCCTGCGCCCGGAATGACGGCGGATGTGCGTGCGGCGATGGGGGCGGCGGCGGTCAAGGCGGCCAAGGCGATTGGCTATGCGGGTGCGGGGACGATCGAGTTTATCGTAGACGGGTCAGGGGGCCTGCGCACGGACGGATTTTGGTTCATGGAGATGAACACGCGCCTTCAGGTGGAGCATCCTGTGACCGAGGCGATTACGGGGGTGGACTTGGTGGAATGGCAGCTGCGCGTTGCCGCGGGCGAAGGGCTTCCGGCCGTGCAAGAGCAACTGACGATCCAAGGGCATTCGTTCGAAGCGCGGCTTTATGCAGAGGATGTACCCGCTGGATTTTTGCCTGCAACGGGGCGACTTGCGCACCTGAGTTTCCCAGAATTTGCGCGGGCGGATACGGGGGTGCGCGGGGGCGACGAGATTTCGCCGTGGTATGATCCGATGATTGCCAAGCTGACCACGCATGGCGCGACCCGCGAGATTGCCTTGGCAAAGTTGGAGCGGGCGTTGTCGGCAACGCAAGTGGCGGGGTTGGTCACGAATTTGGCGTTCCTTAAGGCACTCACGCGGCATGCGGGTTTCAAGCGCGGTGAGGTCGATACGGGCTTGATCGGGCGGGATTTAGCGGCGTTGACGGTTGAGCCGATTGCCTGTTCGCGCACGCGTTCGCTGGCGGCGCTTGGGTTCGCGGGGCTTGCTGAGGACACATCCACCGAGATGGGATTTGCGCTTTGGGAGCGCGTTCCGCAGGAGGTTGCGTTTACCTACCGTGATGAGATTGTGGCGGTGCGGGTGACGTCCTTGGGTGCAGGACGGTTTGATGTCTCAATTGCCGATACAACCCATAATGTTGAGCAAAAGGGCGATCAGTGGTGGATAGATGGTCAGAAAACCGGAGCGCAGATCATGCGGTTTGGGGATGCGTTGAGTGTGTTTTTTGGCAATACCTATGTGTTTGAAGCGATTGATCCTTTGGCGCGCGGGGGTCAGGAGGGGCCTGCGGGGGATATTGTTTTTGCACCAATGCCCGGATTGGTGAAAGCTGTCTTTGTTGAGGCGGGAGCGAAGGTCGTGCAGGGCGAGCGGTTGGCGATTTTGGAAGCGATGAAAATGGAGCACTCCTTATTGGCGACGCGGGACGGTGAAATTGCTGAGGTTTTTGTGGCTTCGGGGGATCAAGTTGTTGCGGGTGCGCCGTTGATTGCACTTGTGGAAGAGGCGGGTGAGGCATGATCCGCCTTCATCACGCGCACCAGACGCGCTCGATGCGCAGCCTTTGGCTGTTGCACGAGTTGGGCGTTGAGTTTGAGGTTGTGGAGCATGCGTTTGGTAAAAACTTGCGTTCGGTTGAGTATTTGACGCTCAACCCGGCGGGGCGGGTACCAGCGCTTGAGATTGACGGGCGGGTCCTTTTTGAAACGGGGGCGATCACGGAATATTTGTGCGAAGTGTTTCCAGAGGCGGGGCTTGGACGTGCGGCGGGCAGCGGCGAGCGCGCCGATTGGTTGGTTTGGGTGCACTTTAGCGAAACCATAAGTCAGCATGCGGCGGCGCTTACGCAGCAGCATATTGCGTTGTTTGAGGATTGGATGCGCAGCCGGATTGTGATGAAGCTTGAAGCTGCACGTATTGGTAAATGTTATGAGGCTTTGAACGCGCGGTTGGAGGGACGGGAATACGTTCTGCACGGCGGGTTTTCTGCAGCGGATATTTCATTGGGGCAGGCGCTTTATATGGCGGTGCATTTCAAATCTTTGGAAGGATTTGAAAACGTTCAGGCCTGGTATGAACGGATCACGGCGCGGGCGGCGTTTCGGGCAAGTCTACCGCCAGAGGGCGCGACGCTTTTGTATCCAGAGGAATTTTATCCCGTACAGGAAGGAACATGATGGACCGCGCAGAGGTTTTTGAAGTTGGACCGCGAGATGGGTTGCAGAACGAGAAGACGCAGATTTCGACACGGGACAAGATCGCTTTGGTGGATTGCCTGAGTGGTGCGGGGTTTCGGCGCATTGAGGTTGCGAGTTTTGTTAGTCCGAAATGGGTGCCGCAGATGGCGGATTCAGCGGAGGTTTTGGCGGGGATTGCGCGCAAAGAGGGCGTTTCCTATGCGGCGTTGACGCCCAATATGCGCGGATTTGAGGGGGCTGTGGCGGCCAAGGCGGATGAGATTGCGATATTTGGCAGCGCGTCTGAGGGGTTTTCGCAGGCGAATATCAATTGTTCCATTGCGGAGAGTTTGGCGCGGTTTGCGGATGTTTCAGAGGCGGCACGCGGCGCGGGCATTCCGGTGCGGGGGTATGTGTCTTGTGTGGTGGAGTGCCCCTATGATGGCGCGACCGCGCCGGCGTCTGTGGCGCGGGTTGTGGCGCAATTGCTGGCGATGGGATGCTATGAGGTGTCGCTAGGCGATACCATCGGGCGGGGCGCGCCGGAAGCTGTGGATGCGATGTTATCGGCGGTGCTTGAGGTTGCAGATGCGCGGCATTTGGCGGGACATTTCCACGATACGTCTGGGCGGGCGTTGGAGAATGTGACCGTGGCGCTTGAGCGCGGATTGCGGGTCTTTGACGGCGCGGTTGGCGGGCTGGGCGGTTGTCCCTATGCGCCCGGAGCGGCGGGGAATGTGGCGAGCGAGGCATTGGCGCGGCATTTGGCGGCGTTGGGATATGAGACGGGTTTGAACATGGATGTTTTGACCGAGGCCGCCGCAATGGCGCATAGGATGCGAGGAGATAGCCATGTTTGAAACCATTACGATAGAGACGGATGGGCGGGGGGTGGCGACGCTGACGTTGAACCGACCTGATAAACACAACGCGCTTTCGGCGCAGATGATTGACGAGGTCACGCGGGCCGCAGGCATGCTCGGTGCGGATGACGCGGTGCGGGTTGTGGTGCTCACGGGGGCAGGGCGCAGTTTTTGTGCGGGGGGGGATTTGGGCTGGATGCAGCAACAGATCGCCGCTGACGCGCCGACCCGCCGACGTGAGGCCGCGAAGCTCGCCTATATGTTGCAAGCGCTCAATACGATGCCCAAACCGCTGATCGGGAAAATTCAGGGCGCGGCGTTGGGGGGCGGCATTGGGATGGTCTGTGTTTGCGATATTGCGATTGGGGTGGAGGGGGCGAAGTTTGGCCTGACGGAGACCAAGCTGGGTCTGATCCCCGCGACGATCGGGCCTTATGTGCTGGCGCGGATGGGCGAGGCGCGCGCGCGGCGGGTGTTTATGAATGCGCGGATTTTCCTAGGGGTCGAGGCGGTGACGCTGGGGATTTTGGCGCGGGCGGTGGCGGTGCAGGATTTGGACGCGGCGGTGGAGGCGGAAGTTGTGCCCTATTTGGCCTGTGGGCCGAAATCGGTGGCGGCGGCGAAGGCTTTGGCGCGACAGTTTGGGCCTGTGATTGATGCGGCGGCGATTGACGCGAGTATTGATGCGCTGATTGCCTGTTGGGACGGGGCGGAGAGTGCTGAGGGGATTGCGGCGTTTTTTGAGAAGCGGGCGGCGGCTTGGGTTGTTTGAGTGTTTCTTCTGGACCGCAATAGGTTGAATGAATACGTTCGAGCGAATTGTAGTTTGCTCTGAGGGTATTGCGTGCACGACGATAGCAAGAATGAAGAAATTTCGGTCTCGGTGAAAGCGTCAAAGGAGCTGACTGGATTTGGTTTAGAAGCTAAAGCAAAAAGCAGAGCCGTTAGTGCTTTTGACCGGTTAATTGGAGATGGGGCAAGCTATTTAGGCAATTATTTTAGACGAAGTGTGAGCGAAAACCAAAGCGACATCGAAGCAAAGGCTGCCCTCAAATCGGCCGCGGTGACGGCTCTTGCAGCCGAAGTATTGGGAAACCCTGAACTTGCTGCCGATATCCTTGGGATTGAGCTTTCCCAAGCGGCGAGACGGCACAGCAATAAAGAGAGTGTTGTTTTGGCGGCGATGGAGCAGTTGAAAATTGCACCTCCCTCGGACGCCCAGCAGAACGATGGACCAGAAGCCCTGTCGGAAGATTTCTTGAACCGATTTGAGCGTCATGCTGAGGATGCTTCGGCTGATAATATTCAGGAAAAATGGGCCAGTGTTTTAGCCTCGGAAGTGCGACAGCCTGGGACGTTTAACAATCGTGTCATGCGGATTTTGGACGAAGTTGATGTTGAAACTGCCATGGACTTTAACAAGCTGAGCGGTTTTCAAATTTCAGGGAGCGTTCCAAAATGCCTCCATAAAATAACTTTTTCTGAAGAGGCAAGATTTGAAGAATATGGCCTTTTGAAAGTTAGTGGTCTTGGTGTTGTAAATTCTGGGTTGGCACTTTTAATGGAGGACGGATCAGAATTTTTTTGTGTTAAGTTTGAGAATTTGGCTATTGTTGTTAAATCTCTTGATGTGGAAGCGACAATCAATAAGCGGAAGGGACAAGGCGTGATCTTTTGGAATGATCTAAGAAATGCGCCTGAAATTCCAGTTTATCTACCAACTACCGCTGGGGCATGTCTGTTTGGGATTGTTGAAGACAAGAGCGTCGAAAATGCAAAGCGCCTTTTGGAAGAGCTTCGAGAGCTTGGTCTAGAAGTCAGATTGTTAAAGGCGGAAAGTGGGCGCGACGGCGAATTTGTTGACACGATGTTTTAGCGCGGGCAATCCTGATGTTTTTTGTAAAGTAATTGCCTTCTTGGATGTCGGAAGGCGATTTCAAGTGTCTGTGACAATTAATCCGCAAAAACAGCGGTAAAGAACCCGTACGCTCGGTTGACCAAGCCATTAGGCAAGAGTAAACCACCATGAGCTAAAAGGCATAAATCAACACGCCTTCAAAGGAGCCAAACGTGGAAGAGCTACTTTCAGAATACCTCCCCATCCTTGTTTTCTTGGCGATTGCCGTTGCGTTGGGGATCGTTTTGATTCTCGCGGCGGTGATCCTTGCGGTAAGGAATCCCGACCCTGAAAAAGTGAGTGCGTATGAATGTGGCTTTAATGCCTTTGACGACGCGCGGATGAAATTTGATGTGCGGTTCTATCTTGTCGCCATTTTGTTCATCATTTTCGACCTTGAGATTGCGTTTCTGTTCCCTTGGGCGGTGGCGTTTAAGGATGTCGGGATGGTTGGGTTTTGGTCGATGATGGTGTTCCTTGGGGTTCTGACCATCGGCTTTGCCTATGAATGGAAGAAGGGGGCGCTGGAATGGGCCTAAGTACATCTGAAAACACGGCGGGCGTTGATAAAGACGTGGCGGCCGCAGCTCTGAATGCGGAACTTCAGGACAAGGGCTTTTTGCTCACCTCCTCCGAGGATATTATCAATTGGGCCCGCACAGGTTCGCTGCACTGGATGACCTTCGGGTTAGCCTGTTGTGCGGTTGAGATGATGCACACCGCGATGCCGCGCTATGACGTGGAACGCTATGGATTTGCGCCACGCGCCTCACCGCGCCAGTCGGACGTGATGATCGTTGCGGGGACGTTGACCAATAAAATGGCCCCTGCATTGCGCAAAGTTTACGACCAGATGCCCGAACCCCGCTATGTGATCTCGATGGGATCCTGTGCGAATGGCGGCGGCTATTACCACTATTCCTATTCGGTTGTGCGCGGATGTGACCGCATTGTCCCCGTTGATATCTATGTTCCGGGATGCCCACCGTCCGCCGAGGCGTTGCTCTATGGTATCCTGCAATTGCAACGCAAAATCCGCCGTACTGGCACGATCGTAAGGTAGGCCTGATGTCTGAAGCTCTGAATGAACTTGGTGCGCTCCTTGAGTTAAACCGTCCCGATTGCGTCATTTCCTATGCGGTTGAGCACGGCGAATTGACGGTAAATGTTGCCCCTGCGGCGCTTGTGGGTCTGGTGGAATACCTTAAATCAGATCGCAATTGCCGTTTTTCGACCTTGGTTGATATCACGGCCGTTGATTACCCAAGCCGCGAAAAGCGGTTTGATATGGTGTATCATTTCCTCTCGATGTACCAAAACCACCGCATCCGTTTGCGTGTGATGGTGCGCGAGGACGAGATGGTGCCGTCGATCGTTCCTGTCTATCCTGCGGCGAATTGGTTTGAGCGCGAAGTCTATGACATGTTCGGCATTCTGTTCGCGGGGCACCCCGATTTGCGCCGTATTTTGACGGACTACGGGTTTCGCGGCTTTCCGCTTCGCAAGGATTTCCCGACAACGGGCTATACTGAAGTGCGGTACGACGAAGTTGAAAAACGCGTTGTCTACGAGCCAGTAAGCCTCGTGCAGGAATACCGTCAATTTGATTTCATGTCACCGTGGGAGGGTGCCGAATACATCCTGCCGGGGGACGAAAAATCACCTGAGGCTAAAGGCTAATAATGGCGCAAGAGGCGACACTTTTGTACGGGGTAGGAGCGACCAAGTCTGGCACGACTTGGCTGCACGACTATCTTGTGTCGCATCCAGAAGCTGTCACGCCACCACGCAAAGAACTGCACTATTTCGACAGCCTGTCGGGGGAAGTTGCGTTTTCCCTCGAAGGGATGCAGGAAACCATCGGTTCTGAAATTAAAACGTTGCAAGATCGCCTGTCCAAAGCCCCCGCCGATAAGAAACGCCCCATTCTGCGCCGCATTGGCCGTTTGGAGGATTTGCGCGCGATATATGTTCAGGGCGGCCCCGAGGGGCTTGAGGTCTATCGCCGGTATTTCGCATCTGAAATCGCACGCACGGGGGCCAAGGTTGCCACCGATATCACGCCTTCCTATGGCATGTTGTCGGATACGTGGTTTGCGCGCCTTGTCACGGCGATGCCTGTCACGCGGTTTGTTTATGTCATGCGGGATCCCGTGGATCGTTTGTGGTCCAACATTCGGATGAATTCCAATAAAAAAGCCAAAGAGGGCGAGTCTGTTGCCGAGCTTTGCATGAATACGGTTGATCGCCTGCTTGTGAAGGGCCGTCATGGCACGCTTGAGCGGAGCAACTATGCCGCGACCCTTGATAAGCTTGAGCGGCATGTGCCCGAAAGCAATCGCTTGGTGATGTTTTTTGAGAATATGTTCTCGCAAAACATGATGGATGTCTTTTGTAAGTTTTTGGGTATCTCGGAACATCCTGCGAAGGTCGGTCGCCCGTCCTATGTTGGCATTGCTTTAAGACTTGATGACGCACGACGCCGAGGGCTCGCTGAGCTGCTCGCGCCACAATACGCTGCCGTAGAAGCGCGTTTCGGGGCTCTTCCCGACCGCTGGCAGCAGAATATGACGAAGGTGTAAGATATGGACGGAAATTTCGAAGACGCGCTTACGGGCGAACAGAAAATCCGCAACTTCAACATCAACTTTGGGCCCCAGCACCCTGCGGCTCACGGCGTGTTGCGTCTTGTTCTGGAGCTTGACGGCGAGATTGTTGAGCGCTGTGATCCCCATATTGGCTTGCTGCATCGTGGCACCGAAAAGCTGATGGAAAGCCGCACCTATCTGCAAAATCTGCCGTATTTCGACAGGTTGGATTATGTGGCGCCGATGAACCAAGAACACGCATGGTGTTTGGCGATCGAGAAGCTGACGGGCACGGTTGTGCCGCGTCGCGCCAGCCTGATCCGAGTGCTCTATTCCGAAATTGGCCGTATCCTTAGCCACCTGTTGAACACCACAACACAGGCGATGGACGTTGGCGCCCTTACGCCGCCACTTTGGGGTTTTGAAGAGCGCGAAAAGCTGATGGTTTTTTACGAACGGGCCTGTGGCGCACGCCTGCACGCGGCCTATTTCCGCCCCGGTGGCGTACACGTGGATTTGCCCCCTGACCTCATTGAAGACATCGACGCATGGACGCATACTTTCCCGCAAGTCCTCGCTGATATTGATGGATTGCTGACGGAAAACCGTGTGTTTAAACAGCGCAACGTTGATATCGGTGTCATCTCCCAACAGGATGCCCTTGATTGGGGTTTCTCTGGGGTGATGGTACGCGGGTCTGGCATGGCGTGGGATTTGCGCCGCAGCCAACCCTATGAGTGTTACGACGAGTTTGAGTTCGACATCCCTGTGGGCAAAAACGGCGATTGTTATGATCGCTACTTGTGCCGGATGCAGGAAATGCGTGAGAGCATCAAGATCATTCGCCAAGCTTGTGAAAAGCTGCGCAATGAGCCGGGTGATGTGCTGGCGCGCGGTAAAATTACGCCACCAAAACGCGGCGATATGAAGACCTCGATGGAGGCGCTCATTCACCACTTTAAACTTTATACCGAAGGCTTCCACGTACCGGCAGGCGAAATCTATGCCTGTGTTGAAGCGCCAAAAGGCGAATTCGGCGTGTTCCTTGTGGCCGATGGCAGCAACAAACCCTATCGCGCCAAAATCCGCGCACCGGGCTTTTTGCACCTGCAAGCTATGGACTATGTGGCCACGGGCCATCAACTGGCCGATGTGGCCGCAATTATCGGCACGATGGACGTCGTGTTCGGGGAGATCGACCGCTAATGCTTCGCCGTCTACATAAAATCCAACCCGAGAGCTTTGCCTTCACCCCTGAAAATCAGATTTGGGCCGAAGCACAGATGACCAAATTCCCCGAGGGCCGTCAGGCGTCGGCGATCATTCCAATCTTGTGGCGTGCCCAAGAGCAAGAAGGCTGGATCACCCGTCCGGCGATTGAATATGTCTCGGATATGCTTGGCCTTGCGTATATTCGCGGCCTCGAAGTGGCGTCGTTTTACTTTATGTTCCAGCTCCAGCCTGTTGGCTCTTTGGCGCATATCCAGATTTGTGGCACCACGTCTTGCATGATTTGCGGCGCCGAGGATTTGGTTGCTGTTTGCAAGGAACTTATCAGCGAGAAACCCCACGCGCTCTCAGAAGATGGCAAGTTTTCGTGGGAAGAAGTTGAATGCCTTGGAGCCTGCGCGAATGCGCCGATGGCCCAAATCGGCAAGGATTATTACGAGGACCTGACGGCGGATAAATTCCGCGCATTGATGGCGGATTTTGCCGCGGGTAAAATTCCTGTTCCGGGCCCCCAAAACGGTCGTTATGCGGCGGAGCCCTTGTCGGGCCTGACCTCGTTGACGGAATACGACAGCGGCAAAACACAGTATAACGCCAGCGCGCAGCTTGCGGTGGATCATGGCGATACCATTAAGCGGATCGACGGAACCGAAGTGCCGTTGCTCACACCTTGGTTGGGTAAATCCACGACGGCGAAGAAGCCTGCCGCCAAGAAAGCGGACGCTCCCAAGGCGGCACCGGCCCCTGAGAAAGCCAATGTCGAACCCGCCGTTGTCGCTGAGAAAAAACCGCGCACCATGACCGCGCCGCGCAAAGCGGGTGCGGATGATTTGAAGCTGCTCAGTGGTGTGGGACCGAAGCTGGAAACCACGCTTAATGAGCTTGGGTTTTTCCACTTTGACCAAATCGCAAAATGGGGCGCAGAAGAAGTGTCATGGGTCGATGCGCGTCTGAAGTTTAAAGGACGTATCGAACGGGATGGCTGGATAGAGCAGGCGAAAACTTTGGCTGCAGCCGCGGACAAGAAATAACACTTTCGAATACTTCCTGAGGTAAGAGACATTAAATGACAAAAACGACGGCATATTCAAACCTTTCCAACATGGCCCTTCGGGGCGGTGCGCGGGTAGGGTATGGTTGTTTGAAGTGTTCTGTAGTCAATTCTAGGGGAGAGTTTTATGTCTGATCGAAACAAAGAGAGCCTGTTTAGTTGTCCCAATCTCTGTTGGATGATTGCCGTGGTTCTCGGTTTTGCCGCCTTTATGGTTGCACTGTCGAAACTAGAGCAGGGCGCGTTTATCTCGATGCTGGTTGGGATCGTCGTGTTTTTTGTGGCGGGCTGGCTTTTGGGCAAGGTTTTGTGTTCGGCGTCTGAAGCACCGACTCAAACAGCGACAGCAAAACCTGTCGTGACACCGCAACCCGTTTCTGAGGCGCCAACGGCGTCGGAAGCGCCGGTTGTTGTGGAACTTGACGTGAAGCCATCGCCTTTGGTGCGTGAAGAAAAGCTTGCGACGAGTAAGGCCACGTTGAAAGGCGACGTTGAGAAGCCTACTCCAAAAGCACCTAAAGCCAAGGCTACTCCTGCGGCCCAAAAAACAGTCGTGCCTGAAAACGTGTCGGAGACAAAACCGCGCACGATGAAGGCGCCCCGCAAGGCAGGAGCAGATGACTTGAAACTGCTCAAAGGGGTTGGACCAAAGCTTGAGCAAACGCTGAACGAGCTTGGATTTTTTCATTACGATCAGGTCGCTAAGTGGAGTGATGCAGAAATTGAATGGGTCGATGCGCGGCTCCGGTTCAAAGGGCGCATTGAGCGCGACGGTTGGATCGAACAAGCAAAAATCCTCGCGGACCGCGGGGAAACAGAATTTTCCACACGCGGTAAAAAGGCGTAAGGAATGGTAAAAAAGGCCCCAAATTCAGAGGGTTCCTCTCAGGCAAAATCGCGTCTCTTGGCGCTGGTGATTGCGGGTTCGGGAATTTTCTGGGTTGTGGGGCAAGCGTTGGGAACAAAACTCGGCTGGACGCAAAGCACGCGTTTACTGATTGATCTCTTCGCGATGGCGGGCTTCTTTTGGGGGCTGGTTGTTGGACTACAAATTTGGCGCGCGCGCCAGGGTTAATAACGGCTGTGACTTTACAGCAATTGAAGGATGATGCGGATGCTCAAGGATCAAGATCGGATCTTTACCAACCTATACGGCATGCACGATCGCAGCCTTGCGGGCGCTCAGGCGCGCGGCCATTGGGATGGCACCGCGGGTATCATCAAAAAGGGCCGCGATTGGGTTGTGACTGAAGCCAAAGCATCTGGCCTTCGGGGGCGTGGGGGCGCGGGTTTTCCGACGGGTCTTAAGTGGTCGTTCATGCCTAAAGAGAGCGACGGTCGCCCGTCCTATCTGGTTATTAATGCCGATGAATCCGAGCCCGGAACCTGTAAGGACCGCGAGATCATGCGCCATGATCCGCACACATTGATCGAAGGAGCGCTGCTCGCCTCCTTCGCAATGGGTGCTCATGCGTGCTACATCTATATCCGCGGCGAATTTATCCGTGAGCGTGAAGCACTGCAAAGCGCGATTGATGAATGTTATGACGCGGGCTTGCTTGGCAAAAATGCGGCGAAATCCGGTTGGGATTTTGACCTGTATCTGCACCACGGGGCAGGGGCGTATATTTGCGGCGAAGAAACGGCCTTGCTTGAAAGCCTTGAAGGCAAAAAAGGCATGCCACGGATGAAGCCACCGTTCCCAGCGGGCGCGGGCCTTTATGGCTGCCCGACAACGGTGAACAACGTGGAATCGATTGCGGTCATCCCGACGATCCTGCGGCGCGGTGCCGATTGGTTTAGCTCGATGGGCCGTCCGAATAACGCGGGTACCAAACTGTTTGGTATTTCCGGACACGTGAATAACCCCTGTGTGGTCGAGGAAGAAATGTCGATCCCGTTGCGCGAATTGCTTGAAAAGCATTGCGGCGGTGTGCGCGGTGGTTGGGACAATCTTAAGGCGGTTATTCCAGGTGGATCTTCGGTACCACTGTTGCCAAAAGATGTTGCCGGTGAAGCCTTGATGGATTTTGACTGGCTGCGTGAGCAACGGTCTGGTTTGGGCACGGCGGCGGTCATCGTGATGGACCAAGATACCGACGTGATCAAAGCGATCTGGCGTTTGAGCAAATTCTACAAACACGAAAGTTGTGGCCAATGTACGCCTTGTCGTGAAGGCACGGGCTGGATGATGCGTGTGATGGATCGCTTGGTCAAAGGCACCGCTGAAATTGAAGAAATCGACATGTTGCTGGATGTGACGAAACAGGTTGAGGGTCACACGATTTGTGCGCTCGGCGATGCGGCCGCTTGGCCGATCCAAGGTCTTGTGCGCCACTTCCGCAACGAGATCGAAGATCGCATCAAACACCAAAAAACCGGCCGTGTTTCGGCAGTGGCGGCGGAGTAAGAGCATGACTGAATTACGCAAAATCATCATCGACGAAACAGAAGTTGAAGTCGATCCCGCGATGACGCTCATTCAGGCGTGCGAACAAGCTGGCGTGGAAATTCCGCGTTTTTGCTATCACGAGCGCCTGACGATTGCGGGCAACTGTCGCATGTGTCTGGTGGAAGTTGTGGGCGGTCCGCCCAAACCAACCGCCTCTTGTGCGATGCAAGTTAAAGATTTGCGCCCCGGTCCAGAGGGTCAGCCGCCCGTTGTACGCACCAACTCGCCGATGGTCAAAAAGGCCCGCGAAGGCGTGATGGAATTCATGCTGATCAACCACCCGCTGGATTGCCCGATTTGCGACCAAGGCGGCGAGTGCGATTTGCAAGACCAAGCGATGGCCTATGGCATTTCGCAAAACCGCTATAACGAACCAAAACGCGCCTCGGATGACTTGGACTTGGGGCCGCTTGTGGCGACCACAATGACCCGTTGTATTTCCTGCACGCGTTGTGTGCGCTTCACATCCGAAGTCGCGGGTATCTCGCAGATGGGCCAAACGGGCCGTGGCGAAGATGCTGAAATCACAAGCTATTTGAACGAAACCCTCGACAGCAACTTGCAAGGTAACATCATTGATTTGTGCCCTGTTGGCGCGCTGACCTCCAAGCCCTATGCCTTTACTGCCCGGCCTTGGGAGTTGACCAAAACCGAAACCATCGACGTGATGGACGCGCTTGGTAGCAACATCCGCGTGGACACAAAAGGCCGCGAAGTGATGCGCATTTTGCCGCGCAACCATGATGGCGTGAATGAAGAGTGGATTTCCGACAAAACCCGTTTTGTGTGGGATGGTTTGCGTCGTCAACGCCTTGATACGCCTTATATTCGTGAAAACGGCAAGCTGCGTAAAGCGAGTTGGGGTGAGGCCCTTGCGGCCGCCGCGGCGGGTCTTAAAGGCAAAAAAATTGCCGGTATCGTTGGCGATCTTGCGCCTGTTGAGGCTGTGTATGCCCTCAAGGGGATTGTGGACGGACTTGGTGGCAACATGGAATGTCGGACCGATAATGCGAAATTGCCAGAGGGCAATCGCGCCGGTTATGTGGGAACGGCGACGATTGAGGACTTGGATACAGCCGAAGCGATCATGTTGATCGGCACCAACCCTCGTGTTGAGTCACCAGTTTTGAACGCACGTATTCGCAAGGCTTGGACCGCAGGGGCCAAAGTTGGCGTCATCGGCGAAGCGGTTGATCTGACGTATGAATATTTCCACCTCGGCACCAGCCGCGCGGATTTGGTCAAACTCAACGAAGGCGATCATTCTGACGCTTTGAGCCGCAAATCGATTGTGGTTATCGGCCAAGGCGCGTTGCAGGAAGCGGATGGCGAAGCGGTTCTTTCCCAAGCGATGAAATTTGCCGAAGCGACCGAAAGCAAGTTCATGGTACTTCACACCGCTGCCGCGCGTGTGGGTGCGATGGACGTGGGGGCTGTGACGGACGGCGGCCTGACGGCGGCGCTTGATGGGGCGGAAGCTGTTTATAATTTGGGCGCCGACGAAGTTGAAATCGCAAAAGGGGCCTTTGTTATCTACCAAGGTTCGCACGGCGATCGCGGCGCACACCGCGCCGATGTGATCCTGCCAAGTGCGGCCTATACGGAAGAAGGCGGCCTGTTTGTGAATACAGAAGGGCGTCCACAATTGGCCCATCGCGCCGGATTTGCACCGGGGGAAGCCAAAGAAAACTGGGCGATCTTGCGGGCTTTGTCGGCGGAATTGGGCGCAACATTGCCCTATGATAGCCTTGCTGCCCTGCGGACCGCTTTGATTGCGGACGTACCGCACCTTGGGAATATCGACGTGGTTGCGGAAAATGCGTGGAAGCGCGTGCCGCTACGCAAACCTGCGAAGGCGGATCTGCGCAATGCGGTGAAGGATTTCTACCTGACCAATCCGATTGCCCGCGCCAGCCAGTTGATGGCCGAACTTTCGGCAAATGCAAAAGCTCGCAATGAAACTGCGGTGGCTGCGGAATAATGACGGGTTTCTTCACACATAAAACGGCCTTGACCCTCGCTCTTGCGGGCGGTGTTTTGGTGGGGTGTGAGGGAAATGACGTACCGCGTGCGGAATTGCCTTTCACGCCCACATATAATGGCATCGAAACCCGCCTTTTGGACGGGGATTTGGTGAGCTTTATTGTGGAAATGGAGGGCGCGCGCGACAACCAAGACGTTGCGGATTATGGAAAATGTGCTGCGGCGCAATATGCTGTGATCCGTGGATATGGTTTTGCGCGACATGTGCGCACAAACGTGAACGAAGAGGGTGGCATTTGGCGTGGGGATGCTGTTTACACCATCTCAAACGCGTTACCCGATGGTCTGATTACGATCGACGCTGAAGTCGTCGTTGCGGACTGCAAAGAAACTGGGATACCGACGGTGTGAGGATCTATGGCTGAATTTCTATCAACCCCTTGGGGGACTTTCCTCCTCATCATAGCACAATGCCTTGGCGTATTGGCTTTCGTGATGATTTCCTTGCTGTTTTTGGTCTATGGCGACCGGAAAATTTGGGCGGCGGTGCAGATGCGTCGCGGTCCCAATGTTGTGGGGGCATTTGGCCTTTTGCAATCGGTGGCCGATGCGTTGAAATACGTGGTCAAAGAGGTTGTTGTGCCTGCGGGTGCGGATAAAACGGTCTTCTTCCTCGCGCCCCTAACCAGCTTTGTTTTGGCGATGGTGGCTTGGGCGGTGATCCCGTTCAACGACGGTTGGGTGCTTTCCAATATCAACGTCGCGGTGTTGTTTGTGTTCGCGGTCTCCTCGCTTGAGGTTTACGGCGTGATCATGGGTGGCTGGGCGTCGAACTCCAAATACCCGTTCTTGGGCAGTTTGCGGTCTGCGGCCCAGATGATTTCCTATGAGGTCTCGCTTGGCCTGATCATCATGTCCATCATCATCTCGACCGGTAGCTTGAACTTTAGCGATATCGTGAATGCGCAATCTGGCGATCTTGGGTTGTTCAACTGGTATTGGTTGCCACACTTCCCGATGGTCTTCTTGTTCTTCATCAGTGCCTTGGCGGAAACCAACCGCCCACCGTTCGACCTTCCCGAAGCGGAATCCGAACTGGTTGCTGGCTATCAAGTGGAATATTCCGCGACACCGTTCCTTTTGTTTATGGCGGGTGAATACATCGCGATCTTCTTGATGTGCGCGCTGATTACTCTGTTGTTCTTTGGCGGCTGGTTGTCCCCGATCCCTGGCATCCCTGATGGCGTGCTTTGGATGGTTGGCAAAATGGCGTTCTTCTTCTTCCTCTTCGCGATGGTGAAGGCGATCACGCCACGTTACCGCTATGACCAATTGATGCGCATTGGCTGGAAAGTGTTCCTTCCCATGTCGCTCGCTTGGGTCGTAATCGTTGCCTTCTTGGCACAATTTGGAGCCTTTGGCGGCGCGTATGCCCGCTGGGCAGTAGGGGGCTAAGTCGATGGCTATGGATTATACCCGCGCGGTCAAATATTTCTTCTTGGCGGATTTCGCCAAGGGGATGGCCCTTGGCCTGAAATACTTTTTCGCGCCCAAAGCGACGTTGAACTACCCGCACGAGAAAGGCCCTTTGAGCCCGCGTTTTCGTGGCGAGCATGTTTTGCGCCGCTATCCCAATGGCGAAGAGCGCTGCATCGCGTGTAAATTATGCGAGGCGGTCTGTCCCGCGCAAGCGATCACTATCGACGCCGAACCACGCGAGGACGGCAGCCGCCGCACCACGCGCTATGACATTGATATGACCAAATGCATCTATTGCGGCTTCTGCCAAGAGGCGTGCCCCGTCGATGCGGTTGTTGAAGGGCCGAATTTCGAATTCTCGACCGAAACCCGCGAAGAGCTGTTTTACGACAAAGAGAAACTGCTCGCGAATGGGGACCGTTGGGAAGCTGAAATTGCTCGCAACCTCGAAATTGACGCGCCTTACCGCTAGGCCGTCCCACGACACCGCCCCTTGAGGGCACATCAAAGTCCCGAATGGGGACAGGAAGAAGGACAGTAAAATGGGCATTGTTGATTTCGCCTTTTATGTCTTTGCCATAACAACTGTTGCGGCGGGGCTGTTTGTGGTTGTGTCGCGCAACCCTGTGCACTCGGTGCTTTGGCTGATCCTTGCGTTCCTGTCGACGGCAGGGCTTTTCGTGATCCTTGGCGCGGAATTCGTAGCGATGCTTTTGGTGATCGTTTACGTCGGCGCGGTTGCTGTGCTGTTCCTCTTTGTGGTGATGATGCTTGATGTGGACTTTGCTGAGTTGCGGGGGGGGATGGCCAAGTTTGTGCCGTTTGCTTTGCTGATTGGCGTTGTTTTGTTGATGGAACTCGGACTTGCGATTGGCGTTTGGAATGCAGCGGACACCGCTGAGGCCGCGCGCGCCGCCGTGACGCCCAACCCAAGCGACGTGCAAAATACGGCCGCTTTGGGGCAACTTATCTATGACGATTACATCTACCTGTTTCAGGCCTCGGGCCTGATTTTGCTGGTGGCGATGATTGGCGCGATTGTGCTGACGATGCGCCATCGTCCGGATGTGAAACGCCAAAACGTGTTGGAACAGATGCATCGTGATCCGGCGAAGGCAATGAAAGTTGTCGACGTGAAACCGGGGCAGGGTTTGCTGTGAATTTATGGCTGGTTATCGGTGTTGCGATGATTGCCTTTGGACTGGCGGTGCGTTGGTATCGCAAGAAGAACGAGAAAGACGAGGACTGAAATATGGTCGGACTTGAACATTATCTCGCGGTGGCGGCGGCGTTATTCGTCATCGGTATTTTCGGGCTTTTCCTGAATCGCAAGAACGTCATCGTCATTTTGATGTCGATTGAGCTTATGCTGCTTGCGGTCAACATCAACTTTGTCGCGTTCTCAAGCTATTTGGGCGATCTTGTCGGGCAGGTGTTTACCCTGTTTGTCCTGACGGTTGCCGCCGCAGAGGCCGCGATCGGCCTTGCGATCCTTGTTTGCTTCTTCCGCAACCGCGGCACGATCGCGGTCGAAGATGTCAACGTGATGAAGGGCTAGCGCATCATGGAAAAAATCATTCTTTTTGCACCGCTCGTCAGCGCGCTAATCGCGGGTTTTGGCTGGCGTTATATCGGCGAGAAGGGCGCGCAATATTTGACAACGGGTCTGTTGTTTCTTGCGGCCTTCCTCAGTTGGATCGTTTTCTTCACGTTTGATGGCGAAACGCGCTATATCCACATTCTCGACTGGGTTCAGTCTGGCAGCCTTGATGTGGCCTGGGCCATTCGTCTGGATCGCCTCACCGCGTTGATGTTGATCGTTGTGACAACGGTTTCGAGCGTCGTTCACCTTTATTCCATTGGCTATATGGACAATGATCCGGCGTGGAAAGTTGGCGAAAGCTACAAGCCACGGTTCTTTGCCTATTTGAGCTTCTTTACCTTCACCATGCTCATGTTGGTGACAGCCAACAACCTTCTCCAAATGTTCTTTGGTTGGGAAGGCGTTGGGGTTGCCTCCTATTTGCTTATTGGTTTCTACTACCGCAAGCCTTCGGCAAATGCGGCGGCGATGAAAGCCTTTATCGTCAACCGAGTGGGGGACTTTGGCTTCCTGCTTGGGATTTTCGGTCTGTTTTATCTGACAGATAGTATCTCGTTTGACGAAATCTTCACCGCGGCGCCTAAGCTCGCTGAAACACAGCTTCATTTCCTCTGGACAGAATGGAACGCTGCTAACCTGTTGGCATTCCTCTTGTTCATTGGTGCGATGGGTAAATCGGCCCAGTTGTTCCTGCACACATGGCTTCCCGACGCGATGGAAGGTCCGACACCTGTTTCGGCGCTGATCCACGCGGCGACGATGGTTACCGCCGGTGTTTTCCTTGTGTGTCGCATGTCTCCGTTGATGGAATTTGCACCCGACGCCACCACATTTATCGTTATCATTGGGGCAACCACGGCGTTCTTTGCGGCGACCGTTGGCCTTGTGCAAAACGATATCAAACGCGTCATCGCTTATTCCACCTGTTCGCAGCTTGGCTATATGTTTGTGGCGGCGGGTGTTGGCGCTTACTCGGCGGCGATGTTCCACTTGTTTACACACGCGTTCTTTAAAGCGATGTTGTTCCTTGGTGCGGGGTCGGTGATCCACGCGATGCACCACGAACAAGACATGCGCAACTTTGGCGGTCTTCGTAAGAAGATCCCGATGACCTATTACGCGATGTTGATCGGCACTCTGGCCATTACCGGTGTCGGCGTTCCCCTTACTACTATCGGTTTCGCTGGGTTCCTGTCCAAGGATGCGATCATCGAAAGCGCATGGGGCGCGCAAAACGGCGTTGGCATGTATGCCTTCTGGATGCTTGTTATTGCGGCCTTTATGACAAGCTTCTACAGCTGGCGTTTGATGTTCATGACCTTCTTTGGGGAAGCACGTGGCGACAACCACACGCATGAGCATGCGCATGAAAGCCCGATGGTGATGTTGATTCCACTCGGTGTACTCGCTCTTGGGGCGGTGTTCTCGGGGATGATTTGGTTTGGTAGCTTCTTTGGCGACCACGATCAGGTCAATAAGTTCTGGGGTGTGCCAACGCATGAAGTTGTCGCAACTGAGGGCCACGCAGAAGAAGCGGATACACATGCAGAACCCGCAACCGAGGCTGCTCCTGAAGCTGAACATGTTGTTGCGACAGGTTGGACCAAAGGGCAGGGCGCACTTTACGTTAGCCCCGACAATCATGTGGTGGACAACGCACACCACGCACCTAAATGGGTCAAAGTTTCGCCCTTTATCGCGATGATGCTCGGCCTTGGATTGGCGTATTTGTTCTACATCGTAAATCCAAAGCTTCCAGTAAGTTTGGCAAAAACAAACCAGCCTATCTATCTGTTCTTGCTCAACAAATGGTACTTTGACGAAATTTACGACGTGCTCTTTGTGCGCAGCAGCAAAGCAATTGGCCGTTTCTTCTGGAAGGTGGGCGATATGAAAATTATCGACGGGGGTCTCAACGGACTCGCCATGGGGATCATCCCCTTCTTTACCCGCCTCGCAGGGCGTGCCCAGTCGGGTTACCTGTTCCACTACGCGCTGGCCATGGTGCTCGGTTTGGTGGTGTTAATTACTTGGATGACAATCAGCGGAGGGGCTGAATAATTATGGAAAACCTTCTTTCCATCGTCACTTTTGTTCCGCTTTTGGGCGCGCTCGTTTTGGCGTTGTTCCTTCGGGGTGACGACGCCTTTGCCCAACGCAATGCGAAATTGGTGGCGCTGGCCACAACCACTGCGACGTTCCTGTTGTCCCTCGGTGTCCTGACTGGATTTGATGCTTCAAACACAGGTTTCCAATTCGTTGAGGAATCTCAATGGATTATGGGCCTATCCTATAAAATGGGTGTGGATGGTATTTCGCTTCTCTTCGTGATGCTGACCACGTTCCTGATGCCTTTGGTGATCCTGTCCTGCTGGAGTGTAACTACTAAAGTTAAAGACTATATGATCGCTTTCTTGCTCCTTGAAACGCTGATGCTCGGTGTGTTCATGGCGCTTGACCTGATCCTGTTCTACGTCTTCTTTGAGGCGGGTCTTATCCCGATGTTCCTAATCGTGGGGATTTGGGGTGGCAAGGATCGCATTTATGCGGCGTTTAAATTCTTCCTCTATACGTTCTTTGGGTCTGTTCTCATGCTGGTCGCGATGATCGCCATGTATCTGGATGCAGGCACAACGGATATCGTGCAGCTTCTGACCCATGATTTCGCGTCAGAAACCATCCAAGTGCTTGGGTTTAGCATTGTCGGCGGCATGCAAACGCTTCTGTTCCTTGCCTTCTTTGCCAGTTTCGCGGTGAAAATGCCGATGTGGCCTGTGCACACTTGGCTTCCTGACGCACACGTTCAAGCGCCGACTGCGGGTTCTGTTGTTCTGGCGGCGATCCTGCTGAAAATGGGCGGCTATGGCTTCCTTCGGTTTAGCCTTCCGATGTTCCCTGTTGGTGCCGAGCATATGACAAATTTTGTCTTTACGCTTTCCGCCATCGCGATTGTCTACACGAGCCTCGTGGCCCTCGTGCAAACCGACATGAAGAAGCTGATTGCTTATTCCTCGGTCGCGCACATGGGGTATGTGACGATGGGGATTTTTGCGGCGAACCAACAGGGCATTGATGGCGCGATCTTCCAAATGATCTCGCACGGCTTTATCTCAGGCGCGCTCTTCCTCTGTGTGGGCGTGATTTATGACCGCATGCACACACGCGACATCGCGGCCTATGGCGGCCTTGTAAACCGGATGCCTGCCTATGCGTTGATCTTCATGTTCTTCACCATGGCGAACGTTGGCCTTCCTGGGACATCCGGCTTTATCGGGGAATTCCTCGTGCTCGTGGGCGTGTTCCAAGTCAACACATGGGCAGCTTTGATTGCGGCTTCTGGCGTGATCTTCTCGGCGGCTTATGCCTTGTGGCTCTATCGTCGGGTCGTTATGGGCGATTTGCTCAAGGAGAGCCTCAAGTCGATCACAGACATGACGCGCCTTGAGAAATCGATCTTTGCCCCACTGGTTGCCATGACGATTTTGCTCGGGGTTTATCCAAACCTTGTTCTTGATCTCATTGGCCCCTCCGTTGAGGCGCTTGTCACCAATTACCACGCTGCTCTGCCTGCTTTGGCGGAAGCTGGCGCAGCAGTTACACACTAGAGGTGGGTCCGATGCTTTCTGCAGATATATCCGTAGTTCTCCCAGAGATCGTCTTGGCCGTTTTTGCCATGGGGGCGCTGATGTTTGGCGTCTTCACCAAAAAAGACGAGGCCGGCCCCTCTATCCTTTGGGCGACGGCCATTGTTATGGTGGTTCTTGGCCTCTGGATTTTTTCAGCAGGCGAGGGGGCAAGCACGGCCTTCAACGAAGCCTTTATTGATGACGCATTCTCGCGCTATGCAAAGGTTGTGATCCTGTGGTCCGCCGCCGCCATCTTGGTGATGGGGCAGGGCTACATGACCAAAAACGACCTGCTGCGCTTTGAGTATCCAGTTTTGATTGCGCTTGCGACTGTGGGCATGATGATGATGGTGTCTGCGGGCGATCTGATGGCGCTTTACATCGGTCTCGAGCTACAATCGCTGTCGCTTTATGTGGTGGCTTCGCTGCGCCGTGACTCGGTTAAATCCACCGAAGCTGGCTTGAAGTATTTCGTGCTTGGCGCGCTCTCCTCGGGGTTGCTGCTGTATGGCTCGTCCCTCGTTTACGGCTTCTCAGGGACAACAGTTTTCTCCGATATTCTCGCGTCGGTTCAGGGCGAACACTTGCCGATTGGCATGCTTATTGGTCTCGTGTTTATCGTGTCTGGTTTGGCGTTCAAAGTTTCGGCAGTGCCGTTCCACATGTGGACCCCTGATGTTTATGAAGGTTCGCCCACTCCTGTTACTGCGTTTTTTGCCACGGCGCCGAAAGTGGCGGCAATGGGCCTGTTCGCCCGCGTGGTTTTTGATGCTTTTGGCAATACCATCGGCGATTGGAGCCAGATCATCGCGTTGATCTCGGTGCTTTCCATGTTCCTCGGCGCGATTGCCGCAATTGGCCAAACCAATATCAAACGCCTGATGGCGTATAGTTCCATCGCACATATGGGTTTTGCCCTTATGGGGTTGGCGGCTGGAACGGTTGAAGGTGTTCAGGCGATGCTCATTTATATGACCATCTATGTCACCATGAACGTCGGAACATTCGCCTTTATCTTGATGATGCAACGTGATGGCAAACCCGTGACGGACATCAAAAGCCTGAACCGATATGCCACTCAAGAGCCACTGCGCGCCCTTGCACTTTTGGTCCTTATGTTCAGCCTCGCAGGCGTCCCCCCTATGGTTGGTTTCTTTGGTAAACTGGCCGTGCTTCAAGCGGCGGTGTCGTCGGGTATGGCGTGGCTTGCAATCGCGGGTGTGATCGCTTCGGTGATTGGCGCGTTCTATTACCTGCGCATCGTTTATTACATGTACTTTGGCGAAGAAGTAGATCCGCTTGATCGCGTATCTTCGCCCGTTCTCTGGGGATTGTTGATGGCATCGGCGGCGATTATGGTTGTTGGAATGGTCAACCTTTTTGGCATCGAACCCCTCGCAAATGCGGCTGCGGCGGCTCTTGTCAAGTAAGGCGCCTCCCATGTCGGCCTGGCCTGCGGGCTATGGCCGACACATCCTCGCAAGTGTGGACAGCACGCTCAACGAGGCGGCGCGGCTTGCGTCAAAACTCGCAGCCCCCACATGGATTCTCGCCCATGAACAAACCGGTGCGCGGGGCCGTCGCGGACGCGCGTGGTCTATGCCAAAAGGCAACTTCGCCGCCACCCTCACCATGCGCCCGAACGAGCCTCCGGCAATCGTGGCTTTACGCAGTTTTGTGGCGTCGCTCGCCCTTTTTGACGCCCTAGTTGATTGCACAGGTCGGGCCGAACCTTTTGCCCTCAAATGGCCGAATGACGTTTTGCTCAATGGGGGAAAACTCGCGGGTATCCTCCTTGAAAGCTCAACCCAGCCCGATGGAACAACACCGCTTTCTATCGGCATCGGCGTCAACCTTGTGGCCGCTCCAAGCAAGGATGAAGTCGAGGAGGGGGCTCTCGCACCCGTCGACCTATTGAGTGAAACGGGCGCACGTGTGACCCCTGAAGAATTCCTTGAACGACTCGCTGTGAGCTATGCCCGCTGGGAAAACAGTTTTACGACCTATGGTTTTGCCCCGACCCGCGAAGCATGGCTGGCGCGGGCCGCGCGTTTGGGCGAACCTATTCGCGCCCGCACTACAAACGACGAGTTTTTCGGCACATTTGAAACCATTGATGACGATGGTAAACTTATACTCCTGACCTCTTCAGGGCGGCACGCTATTCCTGCGGCTGATGTATTCTTTTAGGAGGCCCAATGCTTCTTGCGATTGATTGCGGCAATACAAACACGGTTTTTTCAATTTGGGACGGGGAGAAATTCCTCGCGACGTGGCGCTGTTCCACAGAACATCAACGCACGGCGGACCAATATTACGTGTGGCTTGCCACCCTCATGCAAATGCGCAAACTTGAGGTCGAGATCACCGATGTGATCATCAGCTCCACCGTGCCGCGCGTGGTTTTTAACCTGCGTGTGTTCACGGATCGTTATTTCAACACCCGCCCGATCGTGGTGGGTAAACCCGAGTGCCTCCTGCCGGTCGCCGTGCGGGTTGATGCGGGAACCGCCGTTGGACCAGATCGGCTTGTGAATACCGTTTCCGGCTTTGACCTTTATGGCGGCGACCTGATCATCGTGGACTTTGGCACCGCGACCACCTTTGATGTGGTTGACCAAGATGGCGCCTATATCGGCGGTGTTATTTCGCCAGGTGTAAACCTGAGCCTTGAGGCGCTTTCCCAAGCCGCCGCCGCCCTCCCTCACGTGGATGTGACCAAACCCGCCAAAGTTATTGGCACAAACACCGTTGCTTGCATGCAGTCGGGCATTTTTTGGGGTTACGTTGGATTGGTGAACGGGATATGCGAACAGATTAAAGCCGAGTTTGGCCGTGAGATGAAAGTTATCTCGACTGGCGGACTCGCCCCCTTATTTCAACAGGGCCACGCGCTCTTTGACCACTTCGAAGATGATCTCACCATGCATGGTTTGACTGTCATCCACAAATACAACAAGGATACCCAATCCAAATGAGCAGAGATCGTCTGATCTACCTCCCCCTTGGCGGCGCCGGTGAAATCGGTATGAACGCCTATGTATACGGTTACGGCCCCAAGGGTCGCGAACGTCTTATTCTCGTCGACCTCGGCGTGACTTTCCCCGATATGGACAGCACCCCCGGTGTTGACCTGATCATGCCCGACATCACGTGGCTTGAGAAAAACAAAGATCGCCTAGAGGCGGTTTTCATCACCCACGCCCACGAAGACCACATCGGCGGTATCGCCCATATGTGGCGCAAACTTGGTGCGCCGGTTGTTTATGCGCGGGTCTTTACGGCCCACCACGCACGCCGCAAAATGGAAGAGCAGGGTGCGGATCCGAGCGCCGTCAACACCGTTCCGGTCTATCCTGCCGTCACGGAAGCGGGGCCGTTTAAGGTGTCCTTCTTCCCTGTCGCGCACTCGATCCCCGAAAGTTCGGGCCTTGTGATCGACACACCTGCAGGTCGTATCGTGCACACGGGCGACTTCAAGCTCGACGAAACACCTGTTTTGGGCGAAGCTTTTGATCCCAAACTCTGGGCCGAGATCGCCAAACCTGGCGTCAAAGCTCTGGTCTGTGACTCAACGAATGTGTTTTCCGTCAAAGCAGGCCGTTCAGAGGCCACTGTTGGCCCAGAAATTGAGCGCCTCATCGGTGAATCCGCGGGTATGGTTGTTGCGACGACTTTCGCGAGCAACGTTGCGCGTTTGAAAACGCTTGCGCTCGCAGGGCAGCGGTCCGGACGTTCGGTTGTGTTGTTGGGGCGCGCCATGCGTCGCATGGTGCAGGCGGGTATGGAAACCGGTTTGCTCAAGGATTTCCCGACGGTTATTCCTGTTGAGGAAGCCCGCGAAATTCCCCGCAACAACCTGTTATTGTTGGCCACGGGATCACAGGGCGAACGCCGTGCCGCCGTCGCGCAACTCTCGCGCGGAAAGTACCTCGGGATGTCGATGAAAGAGGGCGACACGTTGTTGTTCTCGTCTAAAACCATTCCCGGAAATGAACGCGGTGTGATCTCGATCATGAATGCGTTCTCGGAAATGGGCGTTGATATTGTGGACGACGACGATGGCCTTTACCATGTGTCCGGCCACGCTAATCGGCCAGATATCGAACGCACACATGAGATTTTCAAGCCACAAATGTTGATTCCGATGCACGGTGAACATCGCCATTTGCGCCAACACGCAAAACTTGGTGAAGCGCGCGGCATTGCGAGCCTTGTTGCGGTGAACGGAATGATGGTCGATTTTGCTGGAAACCGTCCCTCCGTGGTCGAGTATATTGATACAGGCCGTACCTATCTCGATGGCTCCGTGAAAATCGGCGCAATGGACGGGGTTGTGCGGGAACGCATTCGCATGGCGCTGCATGGGCACGTGATGGTTAATGTTATTATCGACGAGGATGACACGCCGCTTGGCGAGCCATGGGTCGAGACGATGGGCCTCCCCCGCAACGGCACAAGCAATGCAGATTTGGTTGAAGTGCTTGAGGGTGATCTGACGCAGGTGATGATGCGTATGGACGACAAAACGCTTTTGGACGACGATAAAATCGAAGAGCAAATCCGTCGCGCGACACGTATAACCACACAGAATGAAGTTGGCAAAAAGGCAGAAGTGACTGTTGTTGTGAGCCGTTTGATGGGGGCTTAGCCCCCCTCTAGACCAACTTAAGGGCTAAGAGATAAAAAAAGGGCGGTCGCATGGACCGCCCTTTTTTATTTGGTTTTATTTAGGTTTTTGACCTTCGCTTAACTCGTCCGGCGCTCTTCAAAGCTCATAGCAATGAATCCCGGTAGATGGTCGCCCATTCCGACAACACGGTTGTCGCGGCCGCGACCCTCACGTTGTTGGTGGTTGGCGGGCGCTTCTTTGGGGGCGCGTGGCTGTCTAGGTTTAGGCTCAGGCGTTGGTTGCTCTAAAGCGACGACGTTGTCGACAACAACGGGGGCTTCGGCCTCAACGGTTTGTGCAACCTCAGGGGCCGCTGCATCCGTTTTTGCACCACCGCGACGACGGCGTGTCCGCTTTGGTTTCTCGGAAACCTCTGCTTCGGGTTTCGCCTCAACGGGGCTTTCGGTGGCAGCTTCAACAGGTTTAGCCTTAGCCAAAGGGTTCTCCATGACGGGAACGTCCATTTTCACCAACCGCAGGATGTCTTCAAAATTGCGTTCATCTTGTGTGGAGCAAATGGTGATGGCTTTGCCGGAACGTCCTGCACGACCTGTGCGGCCGATCCGGTGCACATAGTCTTCGGCGTGGCTTGGAACGTCAAAGTTAAAGACGTGGCTCACGTTTGAGATATCAAGTCCGCGTGCGGCAACATCTGACGCGCAAAGGAAGCGAATTGCCCCTTCGCGGAAGCCAGAAAGCACCGCCATACGCTTGCTTTGTTCTAGATCGCCGTGAATAGGTTCCGCGTTATACCCGTGTTGTCTTAGGGATTTCGCGACAATATCCACGTCAACTTTGCGATTGCAGAACACGATGGCATTGGAACACGCGTCGCCTTCTTGCTCGATCAAAGCCCGCAAAACATCACGTTTTTCTTTTGCGGCGCGGTCCTTGCGGCTTGGTTTGACCATCACAACGGATTGCTGAATCGTTTCGCTCGTTGTGGCCGCACGGGCCACTTCGACTTTAACGGGGTTGGACAAGAACGTATTGGTAATCCGTTCAATTTCAGGCGCCATCGTGGCCGAGAAAAACAGGGTTTGGCGGGTAAAGGGGGTAAGGCTAAAAATGCGTTCGATATCGGGGATGAACCCCATATCAAGCATCCGGTCAGCCTCGTCGACAACCATGATTTGCACGCCAGTGAGCAACAGTTTGCCACGCTCAAAATGGTCGAGCAGACGGCCAGGTGTCGCAATTAGAACGTCAACACCACGATCAATCAGTTGGTCTTGCTCCTTGAACGAGACCCCACCAATCAACAGCGCCTTGGTCAATTTTGTACCCTTGGCGTAAACGTCAAAGTTTTCGGCAACTTGTGCGGCAAGTTCGCGGGTAGGGGCCAAAACAAGGCTGCGCGGCATCCGTGCACGGGCACGCCCTTTGGCGAGCATCGTAATCATCGGAAGGGTAAAGCTGGCGGTTTTACCAGTGCCCGTTTGGGCGATGCCCAAGACATCACGCCCTTCGAGTGCTGGAGGAATCGCACCTGCCTGAATCGGCGTTGGCGTGTCGTAACCCGCAGCTTCAATAGCTTTGAGAACTTTGGGATTGAGTTTTAGATCGCTAAATTTAGTCATTGATGTCCATCTATTACGGCATCGGGCCGCAAGGTTGAGGGACGCCTGCTACAACGCGTCCCAGCGTTCAAGAGCCGCAGAATGCGGACTGCACTTGCCAATAAACCAGATTGGCGCGCGGGTCAATGAAGGCGACGAATTTGCGGCAGGTTGATGCCACAAGTGCAATAATTACATCACGTATCCGTGATTGTTTCGTTATTGCTCGGGCCTTTCCGACTCGCTGCGCGACGATCCCGTAAAATCCGAAACCGCGAAAATATCGATTTATTAGTGGAAATCAGTCGATTAAGCATCGTGTGGCACAAATCTTCCATGATCGGATCGTCGCAGGCATTTAGGTAAAGCTTGCCGAGCAATTGTTGGTCGAGATCACCGCCAGCGATGGCATATTTCGACATTCCTAGGGGAAGCTTAAGGTTTTTATCCATCCGAAAGGGATGTGGCTTGCCTGGAGCGAATCCGGCGTGGAGGCGTTCGCTCTCATAAAGTTTAAACAAGCCAAAGAGCATTTCCAAATTGCTCCCGACCTTGATTTGTGTGGAGTTTTGGCCGTGGTCGCCGAAGGTGGTTGCGGCAGAAATGAGCCAGCGCATGTTGAGCTGCGCGATCAAAAGCGGGCGATAGTCCCGCCATAATGTATGAAACAAAGCGATTGTTTCAGGGGGCGGGGCGTCGCGCCGCAAGCACGCGATACAGAGGCCGTGGACCACCAAAATGTCCGATTTTCCCTCGAACTCTTGGCTAAACTCAAGCTGTTTGGACCATAGATCAACAATGGGCCGCCGATCCCGCGCTTCGGGCTTAATATAGGGGCCAGCGGTAACTGTTTTGGCCACAGTTTCCGGAAGATTTGCAGCCGCATAGGGCAAAATTCCAGTGATGTCCGCGTATTGCGTTCGGTGGGCCGAAATTTTTCTGAGGACGCCTTCAAACCCTAATGGATAAGCCCCATTTGGATTGCTGTCGGTACCGGTCATGGTGTCTCCTTGAGGGCGAACTTTGGGTCGAGCCAAGCAGAAATACACGCATGATGCAAATTCTTTCACTGCGAAATTATCGCGCAGTGCCCCTATAAATGCAGGCAAGAATATCCATAGATTAGACCATCATTTCTTTGGTTGCCGTCAACGTCACGTCAGGGTAGTCGCGCCCAATACGGTCGATATCCCATTGTAAACGCGTCAGAAAAACAATGTCACCGTCGTGGTCGTGTGCGATATGCTGTTTGTTGGCGGCTTCGAATTTCTCAATTGCGGCTTTTCCGCCCGTGGCCCATCGAGCGCTGGTGAATTGGGATGGTTCAAAGCGCACAGGGAGGCCGTACTCAAGTTCTATGCGACTGGCGAGAACTTCAAACTGAAGTGCGCCAACAACACCGACAATAAAGCCGGAACCAAAAGCGGGTTTAAACACTTTTGCGGCGCCTTCTTCGGCAAATTGCATGAGGGCCTTTTCAAGGTGTTTACCCTTCATCGGATCGCCCGAGCGCACGCCTTGCAAGAGTTCGGGGGCAAACGATGGGATGCCCGTGGCGCGTATGACTTCGCCTTCGGTGAGCGTGTCGCCGATGCGCAATTGACCGTGGTTGGGAATGCCAATGATGTCGCCCGCCCAAGCTTCCTCGGCTAATTCGCGGTCAGAGGCGAGGAAGAGAACTGGGTTCGAAATGGACATCGGCTTCTTGGTGCGCACATGCGTAAGCTTCATGCCGCGTTTGAAATGACCCGACGCAAGACGCACAAAGGCGACGCGGTCGCGGTGTTTTGGGTCCATATTCGCCTGAACTTTAAAGACAAATCCGGTAACTTTTTTCTCTTCTGGGTGAACAGCGCGAGGACTGGCGGCTTGGGGCTGAGGTTCGGGGCCAAATTTCGCGATACCGTTCATCAGTTCTTTGACGCCAAAACTGTTGATGGCGGAGCCGAACCAGATCGGGGTCATGGTTCCGTCGAGCATGGCTTGATGATCGAAAGCGGGCAGTAAAGCACGCGCCATTTCGATTTCTTCGCGGAGTTTTTCAAGCAATTCCGCTGGGACGTGTTGCGCAAGTTGTGGGTCATCGAGGCCATTAATTTCGATGCTCTCGGCGACTTTGTTGCGGTCGGCGCGGTCCATAAGTTCCAGCCGGTCACGCAGAAGATCATAACAGCCCAAAAAGTCGCGCCCCGAGCCGATGGGCCAACTTGCGGGACACACATCAATGGCAAGATTCTCTTGGATTTCGTCTATGATATCAAATGTTTCGCGGCTTTCTCGGTCCATTTTGTTACAGAACGTCAGGATCGGCAGGTCGCGCATCCGGCAAACTTCGAACAGTTTTTGGGTCTGACTCTCAATACCTTTTGCGCCGTCGATGACCATCACCGCAGCGTCAACGGCCGTTAGGGTGCGATAGGTGTCTTCGGAAAAATCACTGTGGCCGGGCGTGTCGACAAGGTTGAACCGGTAGGGGCCAAAATCAAAGGACATCGCCGAAGCGGAAACCGAGATCCCGCGGTCTTTTTCCATTTGCATAAAGTCGGAGCGCGTACGGCGCGCTTCGCCCTTGGCCCGCACTTGGCCCGCCATTTGAATAGCACCGCCAAACAGAAGAAACTTCTCGGTGAGGGTCGTTTTCCCAGCGTCAGGGTGCGAAATGATCGCAAATGTACGGCGCCGAGCGATCTCGGGCGGTAAATTGCTAGCGGAGGCGATGATATCTGTCATTGCGGCGGTATAGCTTGGCGATCACAGGCGTGCAATCGAAACGCGCATGGGCGTGTCGGTGAAATGTACCTTATGACCCAAGGGATGAACGGCGAAGGCGCTCGGCGGCGTTGTTCTCTGCAAGGTTTGCGCGTGTGACTTCAATATCGCGATGCAACTGTTGGGGATGACTGACGATTTCCCGCTCCAGACGTTCTGCGAGGTCGGGCGGCAAAACAGCGGTCGTGCGTTTGGAAAAGGGGAGGCTTTCGGCGGCAATGCCTTCAGCATAAATAATCTGGTGGTGATCAAAGAGGATTTGGAAATGCTCAACAAATCCACCTTCAAGGACTGTCACGGTCTCGCCATTCACCAAGTCGCTGGCCCGTACAAAAACTTCGGGACGGCCGAGTTTGAGGTCGTCGCGTCGTTGGTAGATAAACAGCCGGTGATTCGGGCTGACGTGCAGGTCGTTTTCGTTATTAAGCGCGCCGGCCTTGATCACGATGGGGGCGAAATCTCCTACGGCGCGACTGGTGTGGTTGCCGATCCAGCGAATGACTTGAGGGCCGTTGTCACGGGTTAAAATACGGTCTCCAATACGTAGGTTTTCGATTGGATTTTGGCGGCCATCGGCCATTGTAATGTGGGTTCCGCGCATGAACGAGACACAGGCGACTTCGGCGAGACGTGTACGTGCAGCATCGGGATCAACCCGCATTAGCCGGTATTCGGTTTGCCGTTTTAGCGACGAAAGCGGCAGCAAATAGACCGCATCCAGCGCGTTTTCCGAAGGGTCGACCTCGGCTAAAACGAGGGCTTCGATGGTTTCTCCGCCCTGTGACATAAGGGTGATCGCGCAATCAAGGTGAAGTTGAAATCCGGCGGTGCCCACAAGACTGGTTTGTGAAACAATAAACGGCCCACTTTGCGACTCAGTGACGGTGATATTTGATTCACGGGCGTCCATGGCAAGGCTATAGATATCATCCAAACAGAGGTCGTCCGCATCGGCCAGATCATCGCCAAGATTTGCCCCATGAAAAACCTTAAATTCCGACGCCAAATAGACGGGTAAATCCCGAATATGCGTTGCAGTAACGCTCTGTGCCGTGAAATTTTTCGGAGCCGTAATCGTCATGGTCGTGTCGTCCAGATTTGGGGCACGCCTCTTGGGCGGTGCTCCTAGTTAAATTGGTTCTAGTTAATAAGTGTTCAATAGAAGGGGCAACATTAAGGCAAAGGGTGTGAAAAGGCTCGTTTTTTTCCTTTCAATGCGTGGTTGGTGCCCATTTTTTGGGGCTGACGTTGGCTTCCATCTTTTGTGGAACCTGATAGGAATTAGAAAAGCAACAAAGGGAGTGACGATATGGACATGGGAATTGCAGGAAAACGGGCATTGGTTTGTGCGTCCTCCAAGGGTTTGGGCAAGGGTTGTGCCGAGGCTTTGGCGGCGGAAGGTGTTGATCTTGTGCTCAACGCGCGCACCGTCGGCCCACTGGAAGAAACCGCGCAGAAAATTCGCGACACCTATGGGGTGAAAGTCATAGCAGTTGCTGCGGATATTACCAGCGAAGAGGGGCGCGCAAAGGTCCTTGCCGCGGCGGGGCACGTCGATATTTTGGTGACGAATGCGGGTGGGCCACCTCCGGGAATTTGGTCCGACTGGGATCGTGAAGATTTCGTAAAAGCGTTGGATGCCAATATGTTGACGCCTATTGCTTTGATGAAAGCGCTCTTGCCAGCGATGATCGATCAGGGATGGGGGCGGGTTGTCAACATCACGAGCCAGTCGGTGAAATCCCCGATTGCAGCGCTTGGATTGTCCAATGCGGCACGGGCAGGTTTGACCGGCTATGTTGCGGGGACATCGCGCCAAGTGGCCCCTTCGGGCGTGGTGATTAACAACCTGCTTCCGGGTATTCACGCAACCGATCGCGCGGTTTCGTTGGACTCGGGTGTCGCAAAGGCGCAGGGCATTTCGATGGAGCAAGCGATTGAAACGCGCTCAGCGGGTATTCCAGCGCGCCGCTACGGAACGGCGGGTGAATTTGGCGCAACTTGTGCGTTTATGTGCAGCCAATATGCTGGCTATATGATCGGCCAAAACATCCTTTTGGATGGCGGTTCAATGAACGCAACAATGTAAAACAAATGGCGCAAACGGGCCAAAACGAAGGTCACGTTTGCGTCAGACTGCCCTTTTTGGGGTCGTGCCCCCGTCCAAAATAGTGATTTTCTGGTGGGAACAAAGTTTCCCCACATGGGGTTTCACGAGATTGGGGACATACATGCAAGCTTACTGGATTATTGGCGGATTTGGCCTTGTCGCTTTGGCGAGCCTTCTTGTGGCGCCCAAACGCGCGACTGTTGAGGGATTTTTTCAAGGGCAGATCGGTGGCGCATCGCCTGGCCTCTGGACGCTTGTTCTCTCTCAGGTCACCACGTGGATTTTTGCACGCTCCCTGATGAATTCAGCCATTTTGGGGTATTTTTACGGGATGGCCGGAACCATGGCCTATGCGGCGTATTACCTTTCGTTTTTAACGGGCGGATATGTAGTTGGGCACTTGCGGGGAGCGGGGGCTGGGTCGGTTCAGGACTGGCTGGCGGCGCATTTTGGCGGCACGGGAACCAAATGCTATAACGTGGTTATTGCGCTGCGACTTTTGTCCGAAGTTTTCGCCAACCTGCTGGTTATCGGGCTTGTTATCGGTGCCTTGATGCCCGATGTCGTCAATGCGCCGAGAGCGGCGATCCTCCTCGTTTCTATCCTTGGGTTAGCCTATTCCGCATGGGGTGGCCTTTCGGCGGCTCTGCGTACAGATGTGTTGCAAATGCTTGTGTTCATTGTGGTTTTTACCGTAGCCTTCATCGCACTCATTTTTCAACCCGACTTTTCTCTTGCCAAAATCGTCACAAGCACTGGCACGTCGGGCAGCTATAACGGTTGGATCCTTATGGCGGTCGCCGCCCTTCAGGTGTTCTCCTACCCGATTCATGACCCTGTAATGATGGATCGCGGATTCTTGGCCGATGAGCGCATAACCAAAGCTTCCTTTCTGCACGCCTTTTGGATTTCGAGCCTCTTTATTATTGGGTTTGGGATGTTTGGTATTCAAGCGGGGTTGATGGGCGCGGAGTATCAAGGCGAGTTGCTGGGCACTTGGGCGGCAATTTTCCCTCAAGGGATTTTTATCGCCCTAATGTTGTCGCTGCTGATTTCCGCGCTCTCGACTCTTGATAGTGCACTGGCTTCTGCGGCGCGTCTCACGGTTGAGGAGTTGAAAATCCTGCCGCGCAGTTTAGCGGGGGGGCGCTTGGCGATGGTCGTCTTTATGGTGCTGGGGGCGGCTCTTACGCTTTGGGGAAACAGCAGCCTGTTCGATGCCGTTGCCGTCTCGGGAACCGCGTCGATGTTTTTAACGCCAACCCTTCTTGTTGGTTTGATTTTCGGACGGCCCATCGCCCTGTGGTCCTTTTTGGTCAGCTATGTCGCGGCGCTTATTGGGGCGGCGTTGTATTTTCTGCGTGCCAACGAAACTGTGGCGATGATCCTCCCCGAAGGGCATAAGTACGAACAGCTCTTGTTGATTTGCATTGTCGTTCTTGCGGTAGGATTTGTCGCAACCTTCCTTGGGATTGAACGTGGTCAAAGGGTTGCCCAGCCTTAGCCACACTGTTATCTGACATAGAATTGGTCTTCTCGACCGTTTCTTTCAGGTTAAGGCCGCTCAGTGACGCAACTATCGCCCTCCAAAATCGAAATGGAAACACCACGCCTTGAAATTCGCCGGATTTCGCGGGCGTTTAGCGGTCGTAATGTGGTTGATGATGTGTCGCTCAGGGTGATGCCGGGGCAGGTGACTTGCCTGCTTGGTCCATCAGGATGCGGAAAATCAACCACCCTTCGGATTATTGCTGGCGTCGAAATGCAGGACCGAGGCGAGATTTACGTCGATGGCAACCTCGTGTGTGATACGATTTATCGTGTGCCGCCAGAAGGGCGTTCTATTGGCCTGATGTTTCAGGATTTCGCGCTGTTTCCGCATTTAACCGTCGCCAAAAACGTAGCCTTTGGCCTAACGGGAACCCGCGACGAAAACATGGCGCGGGTTGAGGAACTTTTGACGCGGGTGGGGTTAGGGCACTTTGCTCAAAGTTATCCCCATGAGCTTTCGGGCGGCGAGCAACAGCGGATTGCCCTTGCACGTGCCCTTGCACCACGCCCGTCGATTATGCTGATGGATGAGCCGTTTTCAGGCCTTGATAACCGATTGCGCGACGACATTCGCGACGAAACACTCGCGGTCCTCAAGGATGAAGGCACCGCCGTTTTGCTGGTCACGCATGAACCCGACGAGGCCATGCGTATGGCCGACGAAATCGCCCTGATGCGCGATGGCCGGATTGTACAACAGGGTGCGCCCTATAACCTTTATAACAGCCCCTTTGATCTGGAAGCGGCGAAGTTCTTTAGTGATATCAATGTGATCCGTGGCGAAGTTCAAGGCGCCTTGTGCGACACACCCTTCGGTCAATTCCTCGCTCCCGGAAAGCCCAATGGGACCGTGTTAAATATCGCAATTCGGCCACAACATCTGCGCATCGATTTTGATCGCGCGGGCCGTGGTCCAAACCCCACGACCGTTGATGGCTCCCCTGCACGCGGTATTGTGACCCGCGCGAGGTTTATGGGGCGAGAGAGTCTTGTGGAATTCAAAATGGACTATGATGATTCCATTTTGAGCGCGACTGTACCGTCCGTTTTCTTGCCAAAAGAGGGCACTCCCTTGTGGTTGATGATCCGTCGGGACCGTTGTTTCGTGTTCAACGCTTAAAAGTGATGGGCCTTGAAGTGCCCTCGAAATTGCCAATAGCTTCTATTTGGACGCAAATTGGTGTATTCTGCGACAACGCGCCCACCGAATAATCACAAAAACATGGCCTCTGCGTGCATTTGGGTATTTGAAACCGCGCGTTTAACCAATACATACAGTAGGGAAACTAGGAAGGTGAGCCGGTTGGCGCACCAAAGGAGTACAAAATGCTAAATAATATTGGCCCAATGGGTCTCGTTCTTATCGCCGTTGTTGTGTTGGTTCTCTTTGGCCGTGGTAAAATTTCGTCTTTGATGGGCGAAGTTGGCAAAGGCATCACCAGCTTCAAAAAAGGCATCAGCGAAGGCCAGAAAGAGCTTGCGGACTCAGTCGAAGAGCCACGTGATATCACACCTGAAACTGAGACAAAAAAAGACGAAGCCTGAATTAGTCAGAGCAAACGCGGTTAGGGTCGTTTCAGATGTTTGATATTGGTATGACCGAACTGTTGGTTGTGGGCGTTGTGGCGTTGATCGTCGTGGGCCCCAAGGACTTGCCCGGAATGTTTCGCACTGTGGGGCGGTTCACGGGCAAAGCGCGCGGTATGGCGAAGGAATTCCAACGCGCGATGAACGATGCTGCGGATGAGGCCGGTGTGGCCGATGTTGCAAAAGACCTCAAAAACGTGACGTCCAAGAAAAACCTTGGCTTGGACGCGCTTGAAGACGCGGCCAAAAAGTTTGAAGACTGGAATCCAAAGTCTAATAGCTCGGCCGCAGCCAAGCCGGGTGTGAAAACCGCAGAATTCACTCCAGAGCGCGCAGAGAAGGCCGAGAAAATTCACAAAGCGATGGCGAACAAAGCGACCGAGCGCCACGCTAAGGAAGCGGCGGAAGCTGCGAAGGCGGATGTTGCTGATCCCATTGTGAAGACCGCCACAAAAGCGCCTGCGAAAAAAGCGGCGGCCAAAAAGCCAGCAGCGACAAAGGCCACTCCAAAAACGGCCGCCAAAAAGACGCCGGTGAAAAAAGCGGCGGCACCAAAATCGACAACCAAAGCTCCTGCCGCCAAGAAAACAGCCGCTAAAAAAACCACTAAGAAAGCAGATCCTAAAACATGAGCGAAAACGTCGAAGACAGCTCCGCCCCGCTGATCGAACACCTCGCAGAGTTGCGCACGCGTTTGATTCGTTCTGCTGTCGCTTTCATTGTGGCGATGCTGTTTTGTTTTACCTTCGGCTCACAGCTTTTGGATTTCTTACTCAAGCCAATCGAAGAAACCATGCGCCAACTTGGCGATCCAAATCCCGCGATGCAGTACACGGCGCCACAGGAGTATTTCTTTACGCTTGTACGGCTTTCTATGGTGTTTGGGCTTGGGCTTTCCTTTCCAATCATCGGCACCCAACTGTGGCGTTTTGTGGCGCCCGGCCTTTATAAAAACGAGAAGAACGCGTTTCTTCCGTTTCTCTTGGCGTCGCCGATTATGTTCCTGCTTGGCGCCGGATTTGCACATTATGTGGTGACACCGATGGCGATGAAATTCTTCCTTGGCTTCGCGGATGCGACGTCCATTTTAGGGTCGGTGGTTCCGACGGATGGGGTCCCTATTCCGGTCGATCCCGACGCTGGAATCAAGATCAATTTCAATGGGAAAGTCAACGAAACCCTTGATATTACATTGAAAATGATCGTGGCTTTCGGGCTGTGCTTCCAACTTCCGGTCCTGCTGTCCCTTATGGGCAAAGCGGGCCTTGTGTCGAGCAAAGGCCTTGCTAGTGTGCGCAAATACGCCGTGGTGGGCATCCTCGTGCTCGCTGCCCTCGTGACGCCGCCCGACGTGATCACACAGGTCATTTTGTTTGTTGTGGTCTTTGGCCTTTATGAGGCTTCAATCTGGCTCGTGTATTGGATCGAAAAGCGGCGCGAAGCCAAGCTGAAGGCCGATGGGCTTTGGGATGAGGACATTCACGGCGACGGTAATTTTGGGGTCGATGATGAAGAGACTCCGCCAGAAGACGATGGGAAAGCGGCTGATGAGTGAAGTGCTTCTAACACGGATTGCTGAGGCGCTGGAACGCATGGAGCCAGCGCCGGTTGCCGCCCCAGATTTCTCAAAGGCCGATGCTTTTGTGTGGCACACAGAGCCAAATCGGTTTTCACCCGTCGCGAAGGTCAGCCGTGTGCAGCTTGATCTCTTGGTTGGCATCAATCGCTCGCGCGATACTTTGCTTGAGAATACGTTGCAATTTGCGCGCGGGTTGCCCGCCAATAATGCGCTCCTTTGGGGGGCGCGGGGCATGGGGAAATCCAGCCTTGTGAAGGCGATCCACGCCGAAGTTTTGCGCCAAGGGCACGACTTGAAAATCGTTGAAATTCAGCGCGAAGACCTGCCTTCGATTGGGCATCTCTTGGCCTTGATCCGTGATGCTGATGCGCGGTTTTTGATGTTTTGCGATGACTTGTCGTTCTCGCATGACGATCAACATTACAAATCTCTGAAGGCAGTTTTGGACGGGGGAATCGAAGGGCGGCCAGATAATGTTGTGTTCTATGCCACCTCCAATCGCCGCCACTTAATGCCGCGCGATATGATCGAAAATGAGCGCTCCTCCTCCATCAGCCCGTCAGAGGCGGTTGAGGAGAAAGTTTCCCTCTCAGATCGCTTCGGGCTGTGGCTTGGGTTCCATCCCTGCTCGCAAGACGAATATCTTGAAATGATCCGTGGCTATTGCCGCGCGCACGGGATTGAAATTGACGAAGAAACCCTCTGGGCGGAGGCCATTGAATGGCAAGCCACACGCGGAAGCCGTTCGGGGCGGGTTGCTTGGCAGTACTTCACTGATCTCGCGGGGCGACGCGGCATTTCGCTCTAGTTGCCGAAAAAATGATACAAAAAAACGCGGCTCCGAAGGGACGCCGCGTTTTTTGTTTTTAGCCTTCTGACCTTAGCTGACAAAAGGCGTAGGATCGACGCTGTCGAAACCTTGGCGAACCTCAAAATGCAGGAATGCAGGGTTGCCTGCCCGCATTTTAGCAATGTTTTGGCCGCGCGTGACGGTCTCGCCTTTTTGGACGGTTACCCCGTCAACATTTGCATAAACCGTCAAAAGCCCATCCGCGTGGCGAATAACAACGATGGTTACACCTTCGGTGTCCACGGTCACGGCAGCTACTTTTCCTGCCTCCGCCGCCTTAATCGGCGTGCCGACGGCGGCGGAAATATCGATCCCGTCGTTTTTACCTTTTTGGTATTCGCGGATGATTTTCCCGCTTACCGGCATTTGCAATCTCGTCGCCTTTTCGGACGCTGCGGTTTGCTGCGCGCCCATATCAGGTGAGGCAGGGGTGGGCACGACTGCTGCGGCAGCTAGGGGCGTTTCGGCGGGAAGCGCTACGGCGGCACTCGGTGGCAAGGGCGTTACTGAGCCTTGACCGGGTTGGGTTTCGACGGCTGAAACCGTAACGATCTCTTCTGCTTCGGCGTCCGGTAGCGGAATGAGCAAATATTGACCTTCGCGCACGGCAAGATCGCTGCCGAGGCCGTTCCATTCCGTCAGCGAGCGCACAGAAACATTATACAGGCGTGCCACGGAATAGGCAGTTTCCCCCCGTTCAACTTTGTGACGGACGGGTTCTGCTACCTTGGCGGTGGCGGGTTGAGCGGGCGTCGAGGCCGGTCTTATGGGCGTTCCTGCGCGGTCGATGGCGTCACCGGCCAAAGTGGTAATATCTATCGCGCCTGAGGTGATTGTTGACGAGGTGGCGGGTTCAGCAACCCGTTGTGGGAGCGCCAGAAGTTCGCCTGAGCGCATTTGAGTGCTCGGACTTACGCCATTGTACTTCGCCAATTCATTTTCATTCAAACCCAAACGTCTGGCAATATCGGCAACCGTTTCGCCCTTGCGCGCCAAAACCACTTGATAGCTCGGGTAGGAGACAACGCCGCGTGCATCCGGTTTTGGTGCAGGCTCCGTTGGACGGGTGGATTGGGATGTGGTCGTGAAGGAATTGCCGAAATTGCCACGCAAATCAGTGTCAAAGCCGTCGCTACAAGCGGTCACCGCAAATAGGGCGCTCGTTGCGAGTAGGGTGCGAGACGCGGTGCGCGCGCTGTGAAAAAAAGGCACCGAATAAGGGTGGGTGGGTAATCTCTGCATGGTTCGTCCTCAACTGCCTTTGCCCGTTTGGCGGGCTTATTTAATCTCTTATACACGAATTTAAACGGGTTTGCAGGCCTATTCTTCGTCGCCCAACCCTTCGAGCAGTGGAACAAAACGTACGCCGCGTAATTCCTCGTAATCAAAACCCGTTTCAGATCGTGTGACTTTGATCAAAGTTTGTACGGTGTCGGATTGCCCGACGGGAAGGACCATAATTCCACCGACGCGCAATTGTGCCAGCAGGGGCCCGGGAGCGTCCTCGGCGGCGGCCGTGAGAAGGATCCGATCAAACGGGGCGTGGTCTTCGAGGCCGCGGCTGCCGTCGGCGGTGAACGTTATAATGTTTCCGATGCCCATTTGCGCAAAGATATCTTCGGCCTCTCGCACCAAGCGACGGTGCCTATCGACGGTGTACACCCGCCTCGCCAATTGACTGAGAATAGCGGCCTGATAACCAGAACCCGTGCCAATTTCGAGAACTTTGTTACGCGGCTGGACGTTTAAGGCCTGCGTCATCAGGCCCACGATCGAGGGTTGGCTGATCGTTTGGCCACAGGCGATGGGGAGGGGCATATCCTCATAGGCGCGATTCGCGAAAACCCCGCGCACAAAGGGACCGCGATCAATGGTTTCCATGGCCGTCAGGACGCGTTTATCCGTGACGCCTTTTGAGCGCAGTGCATAAAGAAACTGCATTTTGCGCTCGGCTAAACTCATGTGTCGATAGCGTCTTTAAGGTCTTGCAGGACGTTATGGGCGGTCAAATCGGCGCGCATGGGGGTAACCGAAGTATAGCCCGCGAGATTGGCCGATGCATCGGTGCCTTCGCCCGTCTCGACTTGCTGATCGCCGCCTTTAATCCACAGGAATCGGCGGCCAGAAGGCGACAAATGCGGTTCTGCAGAGAAGCTCGTACCTTTGCGAAATCCCTGAACCGTTGTGCGAATGCCTTTGACGTCCGCTGCCGCGAAGGGCGGGAAATTAACGTTGTAAAACAGGCGGTAATCGGCGGTATCCTTAGGCGCGGCCTTGAGGATCGCGCGGATTGTGTCGGCGCCATGACTTGCGGCGGCCTCAAACGGATTCGCGAGTGTCGCGTTCGCGGAGCCAAAATATTGCGACAAAGCGATAGCAGGGATGCCTTGAAGCGCGGCTTCCATAGCGCCGCCAATTGTGCCCGAATAAAGGGTGTTTTCAGCCGCGTTATTGCCACGATTCACACCAGATAACACTAGGTCGGGCCAATTGTTGGGCATGACATCGTAGAGCGCGGCGAGGACACAGTCGGCGGGGCTGCCTTCGGTTGTGTAATTGCGTTCGCCCAGTTTCGCCATGGCCATAGGATTGGTGTAGGAAATCGAGTGGGCGACGCCGGATTGCTCGAAGGCGGGGGCGACGGACCAAACCTCGCCCTTGGGGCCTGCAAGCTCGGTTGCTATACCATGCAATACCCGCAACCCCGGGGCGTTAATACCATCGTCATTCGTGATTAAAATGCGCATTCAAAGGTTCCAGTCTTCTTGTTTATAGTCCTAGTGCAGGCAGGCACACAGGTAAAGAATGCACTAAGATGCGTTATGTTTTTCTAACTTTTTGCAAAAAATACGTGCATTTTTGACTCGCTTTGGGCGATTATGACCGCAAAATAACGAAGATTTTAGGGTTCGATGCTGTTTGGCTATTTTAAGAGGTCCATAACACGGGCGGCTTGCCCCTCCGCATCCATCAGTTTTGTGCGATCTTCACCAGGGAAAAAGCGTGCACGCAGGCTCGAAGGCATGGGTGCAGGTTGGTGAATGATGACTTTGGGGCCGGTTTTGACCGATTCTGCCTGCCAGCTGCGCACAAGGGCCATTTGCGCGGCTTTGCTTGCGCCGTAGCTGCCGAAAAAGCTTTTGCCAGCCATGTCGTCGTCAAGGAAAACCGCTTTGCCATCGGGCGCAACCGAAAGAAGTGGCGCGACATAGGTGATCAAACGCTGAGTCGCTGTCAAGTTGCAGGCGATGGATTTATCGAAATCTTTGGTGTCCACATGGCCGGCAGGGGCCAAGGGCGCGCCGTGAATGGCTGTGTGGACCCATGTATCAATGTGGCCCCAGCGCTCGAAAATCGAGAGGCAAAGATGTTGCATTGCCCCTTCGTTGGTTACGTCAAGTGGGGCCAATGTTGCCGCTCCGCCTTGAGCTTGAATACGATCATCCAACTCCTCCAAAGCGCCCGTCGTTCGAGCCACGGCCACAACATGGTGCGTTTTAGCGAGCGCCAAAGCCAGCGCAGCACCGATGCCACGGGACGCTCCGGTTACAAGAGCGATTTTTACGGGAGTGTCTGGGACGGGGTTTTGCGATATATCGGTCATGCTTTCATTTCTCACTTGCGTCTCTTTCATGCAAGGGGTTCCTTGACTTTTGCGGCATATTGCCCAAAAAGCGTACTTGAGAGCATGTATCCAAGGAGACCCCAACATGACATTAACCAAAGCCCTGATCGGTTCCAATTCCCTCGCAACCAAAGGGATGATGGTCCTGCTCGGTTCTGCATTCATCGCATTGGCGGCCCAAGTGTCCGTTCCAATGTTCCCCGTTCCGATGACAATGCAAACCCTTGCGATTATGATCGTTGGTTTGACTTTCGGCTCCCGTCTGGGCGCTGTAACGTTGCTTGCCTACCTCGCTGAAGGCGCTTCTGGTCTGCCCGTCTTCGCGCACGGCGCTTCAACCCTCGCATTTGTTGGACCAACCGCTGGCTTCCTCGCTGGCTTCGTTGCCATGGCATTCCTCGCAGGCCTGGCCGTCGAGAAGGGCATTGCTAAAGGTTTTGTTGGCACAGCTCTTACCGCCATCGTTCTTTCCGCGTTCATCTACATTCCAGGCGTAGCTTGGGCGATGTGGATTGGCGAAGTTGCGGGCCTTGACGCTGCTAAATGGGGTGCGGATAGCTTCGCTTCCATCTGGAAATGGTACATGTCGCCCTTCCTTATTGGTGACGCAGTGAAAGCGGTTATCGCGGCTCTTGTCGTGACGGGCGCATGGAAAGTTTTAGACGCACCTAAAGCGAAATAAACACTCCAAAATTAATACCTTGAAGCGCCGCCTCGGTCCCCGAGCGCGGCGTTTTTCGTTGCACTCTCATCGTGCCTGCCGAGCATCGCGAGGCTACGCCCAACAGGAGTAACCCCCGCAGGGGGGGTGATCTTGGCGGGAGCATTTCCTTTTTCTTCTGGAGCTTATGGGGTCTCGTGAAGCGCCGCGAGGGCGGCCTCGCACATACCGTATTCAAGCCACTGACAGCCGGCGCACACCTGCTTCAAGCTACCCACGGGGACGTGTTTTTTAATCCGTGCCTTGGCTTCGCCCCACGTCAAAACCTCATTGGCCGACAATTGAAGCGCGGCAGCGTGGCTGCGATCCAACGCCTTGATCTTGGGTTGATTGCTGCACAGACGGCCGCGGCGTTTGGGGCAGGGGCCGCAGATATCATCGGTCATCCCTACGGTCTGAATCTGCCGCTCATCGCCGCCCTCTGCGCGCAATTGTTCCACAACAATGGCGTGCATGTTTTCGGTAAAGCTCTCGGAATAGCCTTTGCCCTGAAATCCTAGCGCGCACAAAAAGTGGTGCGGGCGGAATTTCAGGGGGGCATTCATTATTCAGCAGCAGTTTTTAGTGTAAATCCTTTGGCCATCATATCGGTCGGGCGCACGGGATATTCGCCCGAGAAACAGGCGTCGCAATATTTGGGGGCTTTGGCATCACGGCCCTCGGGAACGCCCGCTGCACGATAAAGTCCATCGAGTGTGACAAACTTGAGGCTGTCAACGCCAAGGTGCACGCGCATCTCTTCTTCGTTCATATTCGCGGCCAGAAGCTTGTCGCGCTCAGGGGTGTCTACCCCATAAAAACAAGGCCACATTGTGGGCGGTGAGGCGATACGGAAGTGAACCTCCGCAGCTCCAGCATCCAAAATCATTTGTTTTATCTTGCGGCTAGTCGTACCCCGAACAACCGAGTCATCCACCAAGATCACCCGTTTGCCCTTAATGAGCGCGCGGTTGACGTTGAGTTTGAGGCGCACACCCATGTTGCGGATTTGCTCGCTGGGCTCAATAAACGTGCGCCCCATGTATTGGTTACGGATGATGCCCATAGCATAGGGAATACCGCTTTCTTTTGAGTATCCAATCGCCGCAGGGGTGCCTGAATCGGGCACAGGGCACACAAGATCTGCGTCAACAGGCGCTTCACGGGCCAGTTCTACACCGATCTGGTGGCGCGTTTCATAGACCGAACGGCCGCCCAGAATGGAATCGGGACGGCTAAAGTAAACATGTTCGAAAATACAGAACCGTGAGGGTTTTTTCTCAAACGGGTGATAGCTTTCAACACCGTCCTCGGTGATGACAACCATCTCGCCGGGCTCAATCTCGCGAATGAAATCAGCGCCAACAATGTCGAGCGCACAGGTTTCGGAACTCAGCGCCCAGCCGTCGCCCAACTTACCCAAAACCAGCGGGCGCACACCAAGTGGGTCGCGCACACCGATTAATTTGGTGCGTGTCATTGCCACAACGGAAAACGCGCCCTCGACTGATCGGAGCGCGTCTTTCATACGTTCGGGAATGTTGCGTTGCATCGAACGCGCCATCAGATGGATGATACATTCGGAATCAGACGAACTCTGGAAAATCGAGCCGCGTTCAATCAAATCGCGTCTTAGGGCATCTGCATTGGTGATATTACCGTTATGCGCAATCGCTGCTCCGCCCATGGAAAACTCACCAAAGAAGGGCTGTACGTCGCGGATGGCCGTGGCCCCCTTGGAGCCCGAAGTGGAGTAGCGCACATGGCCAATTCCGATGGGCCCGGGCAGGGTTTGCATCACAGAATGAGAGGTGAAATTGTCGCGAACATAGCCAAATCGACGGGCGGAGTTAAATCCGTGTTCGTGATCGTGGACTACAATGCCACCGGCTTCTTGACCGCGATGTTGTAGAGCGTGCAAGCCGAGTGCAACGAAATTAGCCGCATCGGCAACGCCGACGACGCCAAAAATTCCGCATTCTTCTTTTAGCTTGTCGTCATCGAACGGGTGGCTGGGGGGCATATCGCGCATTGGCAGGTGGCTCCGATTCCATAGCTTTGGTTCTTCGACCCCCTCTTACGGGAGCCAAGCGGGGATGTCATCCGTCGGATGATAGGAAATTGTCATATTTTTGATAAAGAGCGTGGCTTTTGTCGCTTTGCCGTTGATTGGGCGAAGAAATGTAAAAAGGCCGCCCCAAAAGGAGCGACCTTGATGTCAAAGGTTGCCTGAAAAACAGGCCTATTCGGCGGGAACCACTTCTGCAGGAGCCGCTTCAGCAGGTACGATATCTGCTGGCGCTTCGCAAAGTGCGAGGTAGGAATTGACGCGCGCCTGCAACCAGCCCGGAACATCGTCTGGTACATTTTCGCCAACTTGGCCCACAAGGGAGCTAAAAATCACAGCACTGCGGCTGTTGTCGACGACTTCAAACGTTTGATCCGTAACCGCCCAGTCGTAAATAAAGAGCGACACCACAACCAGCAGAACACCGCGCGCCGCGCCAAAGAGAAAACCGATACCTTGGTCAAGCCCGCCCAAAATGCTGCGTTGGACCATACTCGAAAACAGCGGGGTGAAAATCGCCATAACGACCAAACCAACCACAAGCACGATGACAAAAGCCACCATCAGCGACAATTCACATTGTCCGCCAATCATGTCTTTCAGGATGGGAATTTCGCGCACCAAAGGCTCGACCTTAGGGGCGAAAATATAGGCCACGATTGCCGCAACCACCCAACTGGCAATCGAAAGCGTTTCGCGAACAAAACCACGGGAATACGCCAATACCGCCGAGAGGATAATCACAATGGCTACGACGCCGTCTACTATGGTAAAACCTTCCATATCTTCTCCTGTTGGGGGTTAAGAGTCCCCGAATACGTCTTTTACGAAAGTGGTAAGATCGGACACTGTGCTGATCTTCATTCCCGTCTGATCTAGTTTTTTCCCACCCGAAGGCATGATAGCTGAGCTAAAACCAAGTTTCTGCGCTTCTTTCAACCTGTTTTCCGTTTGTCCAACGGGTCTAAGTGCCCCTGATAAGCTAATTTCGCCAAAAACCACAGTGTCAGAGGGCAAAGAATGATCTTCGCGCGCAGAAAGTAGCGCCGCCGCAACAGCCAAGTCGGCCGCAGGTTCGGACACACGCAGCCCGCCGGCGACGTTTAGGTACACATCGAGCCCCGTAAATGGCACGCCGCAACGTGATTCTAGGACGGCCAAAATCATCGCCAAACGGCTCCCATCCCAACCCACAACCGTGCGGCGGGCTTGGGAATGAGGCGAGGGGGCGACGAGGGCTTGCAGCTCAACGAGCATCGGGCGGGTGCCTTCGATGCCGGAAAAAACCACAGAACCCGGTGCGGGGTTTTCGCGATCGCCCATAAACAGTGCCGAGGGATTTTTTACTTCGGCGAGGCCTTTGCCCGTCATTTCAAAGACGCCGATTTCGTCCGTCGGGCCATAGCGGTTTTTCACGGCGCGCAGAATGCGGAATTGATGGCCGCGTTCGCCCTCAAAGTACAAAACCGTGTCGACCATGTGTTCAACCACGCGGGGGCCAGCGATTTGGCCGTCCTTGGTGACATGCCCCACAAGAATTACCGCCATGCCTTTGCGTTTGGCAAAGGTCGTCAACTCATGGCAGGCGGCGCGCACTTGGCTTACAGATCCGGGCGCGGAATCGACATTGTCGGACCACATGGTTTGAATGGAATCGATGATCGCGAGGTCGGGTTTTTCGATCTCAAGCGTCGTAAGAATATCGCGTAAATTGGTCTCAGCGGCGAGCTTGACTGGCGCCTCTTGGATGCCTAACCGTCTCGCGCGCATCCGGACTTGGGCGCTGGCTTCTTCGCCCGAAACATAGATGGTTTTTAAACCGGCACGGGCAAAACTCGCGGCGGCTTGCAACAAGAGGGTCGACTTACCGATACCCGGATCGCCGCCCACCAGAACCGCGCTTGACGGTACTAATCCTCCGCCCAACACACGGTTTAACTCGCCGGATCCTGAACGGGTGCGCTTTGGGGGATCTTCTTCGGTCGCAAGATCAAACAAGGCAATGGGGCTGCCACGTTTTGCGCCAAGGGATTTGCTGGGCGGACCAGAAGAAAAGGGTATTTCCTCAGAAATCGTGTTCCATTCCCCGCAGGAATCGCATTTTCCCGACCACTTGGTATAAGTAGAGGCGCAGGTTTTACAGACGAAGTTTTTGGTTTTTGCCATAAGGGGTTATTGCCTAAGCCGCGCGCTTTTCCAAGCTCTCAGTTGCAAAAGAAATCGCAAAACTCGCTAGAACGCATCCGGTGAAGGCATAGAGGCCCCAGCCTGTCTCGACCCGCCCAACTCCGATGCCTTTGACCACCACAATATAGAGCGCGAGCAGGAAAACATCAGCCATCGCCAATTTCCCAAGAACGCGCAACGCGGGGAGGACGCGCCGATCCAAAAGATCAAACTGCACAAGCGCCAGTCCGACGGTTTTGAGGTAGGGGGCCAAAAGCGCGAGGACCGTCACCAAAACGGCGAGAAATATATCTGTTTTCCACAGGCTTTGCAGCCCCGAAACGACTGATATTTCCGACAATCTGAACAGTGGAAGCAAGCCCGCTCGCAAAAGCGGAGCAAACCACGCGATTGGAAAGGCAATAAGCAACAAAAGGTTGGCAATACGCAGAAATTTCATACGCGTAGAGGTCGCAGTTTACCGCAGGCATTTCAAGAGGTGCTCTGCTAAATCGAGAATTCGTGCTCGTCTGACGGACGTTTATGCGATGAAGCGTAACGACGGGTGGAATTGTTGCGCCGATTGCAAAACGCCACGGTCGCAATCCAGAAAACCACAGGGGTGGTGGCAACAGCAAAGGCTTCAATAGGGAGGGACGTCGCCAGAAAAATATCTCGACCAATATACACCGTCACATAGGCACCCCATGCGACGTTAATAATATATACGGCCCAGTGATCGCTACGGGAATGCAAAACGCGGCGCGCTGCAAAATAGGTCACAATCGCGGGAGCAGCGACAAAAAACAGCCTGAGATAAAGTTCGGTGATCGTCATTTTTAAGGCCTCCGTTCTAGACTCTAACCCAGTCTGAATTTGGCTAATCTTCCCTAACAAATGGTTAAGGGTCTAGATAAATTTTGAAATTTATTGGAGCTATCGAACAGATTCGATAGGGCCATATGCGCTGCCGCTGATAAATTGGGTGAGATAAGGATCGTCGCTTTGATCCATTTGCGCGACCGGACCTGTCCATTGAATAACGCCATTATGCAGCATGGCAACTTTGTCGGCAATGGCGCGGACGCTGGACATATCGTGGGTGATTGTGATCGCGGTTGCCCCCATTTCGACAACGATTTCACGTATCAACTCGTTGATAACACCAGACATAATTGGATCAAGACCCGTCGTGGGTTCGTCAAAGAAGATAATCTCGGGTTCGGCGGCAATTGCACGCGCCAAGCCCACACGTTTTTGCATGCCACCCGAAAGTTCGGAGGGAAAAAGATCGGCCACATCGGGGGACAGGCCTACACGACGCAGTTTTTCGATGGCAATTTCGCGGGCTTCGGCTTTTGGCCGCTTTAGGCCGCCGCGCAAAAGGCGAAACGCCACATTCTGCCAAATCGGCATAGAATCAAAGAGCGCGCCGCCCTGAAACAACATGCCAAAACGCGCAAGGAAAGCATCCCGCTCTGCGGTTTCGACGTTTTGCCCGTCCACGATGATCTCACCAGAATCTGGGGTGACAAGCCCAAGGATGCATTTGATGCATATGGATTTTCCCGTTCCAGAACCACCAATAATGACCATGCTTTCACCGCGCGGGACCTGCAGGTCGACACCGCGCAATACTTGGTTGGAATCAAAGGTTTTATAAATTTTTGAGAGCGTAATCATATGGTGAAAAACACGCTTGTTAGGAGGAAGTTTGCCGCCAAGATTAGCACGGCTGCGGCTTCGACGGCACCTTTGGTTGCGCGACCAACCCCTTGAGCCCCGCGACCGGAATTCATGCCATAGTAGCATCCCATTAAAGCGGAAATGACTCCGAAAGCCGCACCTTTGACGAGGGAAGAAATGATGTCCAGTGGCTCAAGAAAATTCACCGTATTGTGGAGGTAGGCGGCGGAATTGAACCCCAAACTGCCAGTTCCGATCAGGTACCCCCCGAAGATGCCGATGATATCGCCCACCGCCACAAGCAACGGAACGGTTATCAACGCTGCAACCACCCGAGGTACAACAAGGTACTTAATCGGGTGCGTTGAGAGCGTCACGAGGGCGTCTATTTGTTCGGTCACGCGCATGGTGGCGATCTCGGCGGCGATTGAGGAGGTCACGCGCGCGGCAATCATAAGGCCGACCAAAACGGGGCCTAGTTCGCGCACCATGCCGATGGCGACAATTTGCGGAACGACGGCTTCGGCCGAAAACCGTGCGCCGCCCGCATAGATTTGCAACGCCAAAGCCCCGCCCGTGAAAATCGCAGTCAATCCAACGACGGGAAGGCTTAAATATCCAATATTCAGAAGGGATTGCAGGAGTTCTTTAACGTAAAATGGCTGGCGAAATGTATGCCCCGCAACTTGGGATGCAAAAATCGACACTCGTCCAATGGACGCCGTGAAGCCCATGACCGCGCGCCCCAAGGCCGCCAGAGGCGAAGCCATCGCGCGCAGAATCATGAAAGAACTTCGCCATAGCGCCGCGCGTGGCGAGAGCCAAGGGAGGTCAGGATTTCATAGCCAATGGTTCCGGCGGAAAGCGCTAAGTCGTCAACGCCTTGGTGTCTGCACAGGATGTCGAGTTGATCGGGGTGTTCGGTTAAATGGGTGACGTCGACCGTGATCAAATCCATCGAAACGCGGCCTACCAGCGGGCAGGGAATATCGCCAAACCAGAGGGTCGCATTGTTACTAAGGGCGCGGGGCAATCCATCGGCGTAGCCCGAGGATAGCGTGGCAATCCTGCTGGGAACTTCGGCCTGCCAAGTACATCCATAGCCCACGGTTTCACCCACGTCCAAATCCCGCGTTTGAATCACGGGCAACGACAGGCTAACCACGGGGCTGGCGGCATCAAAAGGCGCGCCGCCATAGAGGCCAATACCGGGGCGCACCAAATCAAAGTGGTACTCGGACGATAGGAAAATACCGCCTGTGGCCGACAAGGAAAGCGGCGCCTGCACACCTTCTGTCATGGCGCGAAAGTTTTGCAATTGTGCATCGTTCGCCGAGTGATTTGGTTCGTCGGCGCAGGCCAAATGGCTCATAACAAGGGTCGGGGATCGCTCTAATGCAATGTCGCGCACAGCGTGCCATTCGGCGGCTTCCATGCCCAGACGGCTCATGCCCGTATCAAGTTGGATACCGAACGGCGCACCGGGCAGGGCTTCGAAATGGCGGGTCAACTGGGCCACAGAATTAAGCATCGGTGTCAGTTGCATGTCGTGAATCATATCTGTAGCGCCGGCCATATGTCCGGAAAACAAGTTTATTTTTGGATTGGGACCAACGGCTTGCCGCACTTGGGCGCCCTCGTTGGCCGTCGCCACGAAAAAGGTGCGGGCGCCGGCATGGAGAAGAGCTTTGGCGACGCGCTCCGCCCCGCAGCCGTATCCGTCAGCTTTCACCACCGCCGCCGTTTCAACCGAAGCTTCAGTGAGGGCATCGAGAACGCGCCAGTTATCTACCAGCGCGTTGAGATCAATTTTGAGTTTACCTGTCGACATGGAGATCGTTCTGACGATTGGCGCACGGGCTGGCAAGGGGAAATCGAAAGGCGAGACAATGGTGCATAAATTAATAGCCGTTGGGTTCGCTTTGCCATGCTTTGACAAGATTGCCGAAGCGGGTGAACTGCCCTTCAAACGAAAGCTCGACGTGGCCGATTGGCCCGTGACGCGCCTTGCCGATAATAACTTCGGCCTTCGCATGGAGCGCGTCCATTTCTTCCTGCCACGCAGCCATTTTGTCCAGCTCGTGATCGCCCGGTTTCTCGCGCTCTTTGTAATATTCCTCACGGAACACAAACATCACGACGTCGGCGTCTTGCTCAATCGAGCCCGATTCCCGAAGGTCGGAAAGCTGCGGTCGTTTGTCTTCGCGGTTTTCAACGCCACGGCTGAGCTGGGAGAGGGCGATGACGGGAATATCGAGTTCCTTGGCAATGGCCTTAAGCCCTTGCGTGATCTCGGAAACTTCGTTTACGCGGCTGTCTTTGGCGGTGGCGGGGCGCACGAGTTGAAGGTAGTCCACAATCAGCACGTCCAGCCCATGCGTCCGTTTCAAACGGCGGGCGCGCGCCGCCAATTGCGAGATCGGCAGGGCGGGCGTGTCATCGATATAAAGTGGGCAGGATTCGAGTTTTTTGGCGGCTTCCACAAAACGGCGGAACTCTTCTTCGGTCATGTCACCGTTGCGAATTTGGCCAGACGGGACCTCTGCGGCCTCCGAAAGAATCCGTGTGGCGAGTTGTTCGGCGGACATCTCGAGGCTGTAGAACCCTACAACGCCACCCTGGATCGCGCCCTCGGTTCCATCAGGCCTTTTGCCCTTCTTATAGGCTTTGGCGATGTTATAGGCGATGTTGGTGGCCAGTGAGGTTTTCCCCATTGAGGGCCGTCCGGCAAGGATCAAAAGGTCGGAGCGGTGTAAACCACCCAGCATTTTGTCCATATCTATCAATCCCATAGAGATCCCAGACATGCCGCCTTCGCGCTGATATGCAGTATTGGCGACAGTTACGGCTTCGGTCACAGCTTTGAGGAAGGATTGAAATCCGCTCTCGGTTTGACCTTGCTCGGCCATTGCATAAAGCGCCTGTTCGGCTTCAACAATTTGCTCTTTGGGTTCGCTCGCGACATTTACATTTGCCGCCTTGTCCATGATCTCGCGGCCTAGCCCCATAAGTTCGCGACGGATCGCCAAATCATAGATAATTTGCGCATAGTCCCGCGCGGCAAAACTGGAAATCGCCGCCCCTGCAAGACGTGCCAAATACGCGGGTCCACCAAGTTCTTTGAGGCCCTCGTCGTCTTCCATGAACGCTTTCAAGGTCACCGGTGACGCGTTCATATTTTTAGCAATACGGTGCGACGCGAGTTCGTAGATTCGCGCGTGAGTCGGCTCATAGAAATGCGTGGCATTGATGACAGAAGCCACGCGGTCGAACACCTCGTTGTTGGTGAGAATCGCACCCAAAAGCTGCTGTTCCGCCTCAATATTATGCGGTTGTGCACTTAACTCAGAGGCCTCTGAGTTCGTTGCAGGAAGCCCTGCGCCATTGCTGACTGGTACGATTTCGTTCATTTGATTCCCCGACCGGATTGGGTGTCTGCTTAGCGCAGACTTCATGGAAGTCGCAAATTGTATAAAGCTGTGGATAACCTTGATTTACCATATCTAGGCATGTCTGTCGACATTTTGCCTAGATATGGATGAAATCTCATTAATATCGTTTTAAGTTTTGTGAGCGTCCTGCCAACCGCGTGGGTCGTTGAGGAAGGCTTCGACTTCGGTCAAGGTTTCCGTATCAAAGGCACCGGACTCCTTGGCTTCGGCCAAAACATCCCACCACGTACAGAGGTGGTGCAGTTGGATTCCGTGGTCGCCGAGGGTTTTCTCGGTTTCTGGGAAAATCCCGTAATAGAAAATGACCGCCGTATGCGCACAGGTCGCGCCCGTTTCGCGAATGGCATCGACAAAGGACAGCTTGCTGCCGCCATCGGTTGTGAGGTCTTCGACGAGCAAAACCCGTTGGCCTTCCGTCATTTCGCCTTCAATTCGCGCATTGCGGCCATAACCTTTGGCCTTTTTGCGCACATAACTCATAGGGAGGGCCATGCGTTCGGCGACCAATGCGCCAAAGGGGATGCCTGCGGTTTCGCCACCAGCCACGTTGTCAAAGGCTTCAAAGCCCGCGTCGCGCATGACCGTGATGGTTAGGAAATCCATCAAAGTGCTGCGAATGCGGGGATAGGAAATTAGCTTACGGCAATCAATATATGTCGGGCTGGGAAGGCCGCTGGCGAGGATGAAAGGCTCCCGCGTGTTGAAATGTACCGCCTTGATTTCCAAGAGCATTTTCGCGGTAAGACGCGCAATTTCGGTGGCGTCGGTATAGGATGTTGGGATCATGACAGGTCCTTTGTTTTCGCTAGGCGGTGACGGTCCAATGCAGGGGGAAACCGGGGTCAAAGACGGTGACGGTTTCCGCGCCGACTTCGATTTTTGAGGGGTATGTAACGGGCGCGCCCTTGGTCAGGGTGAGCGTTGTGTCATTTACGGGGAGGCCGTAAAAAGCGGGGCCGTGCAGCGAAGTGAAGCCCTCTAACCAGTCTAATGCGCCCGCCTTTTCAAAGACTTCCGCAAGGATCGACATTGTATTCGTGGCCGTAAAACATCCCGCACATCCACAGGCGTTCTCTTTGAGGAGGTCGGTATGCGGTGCGCTGTCTGTTCCAAGGAAGAATCGTGTATCGCCACTGGTTGCGGCTTCAAGAAGGGCAACGCGGTGCGTTTCGCGTTTTGCTACGGGAAGGCAGTAATAGTGGGGCTTGATGCCGCCCACGAGGATGTGGTTTCGGTTGATCACAAGGTGGTGCGTGGTGATTGTTGCGCCCAAATTGTCTTGCGATTTTGCGTAATCGACGCCGTCCTTTGTGGTGATGTGTTCCATCACCGTTTTTAAGCCCGGGGTGGCGCGGCGGATTGGATCAAGGACGCGGTCGATGAAAACAGCTTCGCGGTCAAAAATGTCGACCTCAGCGTCAGTGACTTCTCCGTGCAGGCAAAGAGGCAGGCCAATCTCGGCCATTATTTCCAACGCAGGGCGCACTTTGTCAAAATCGCTGACGCCACTTGCGGAATTTGTGGTGGCTCCGGCAGGATAGAGTTTCACGGCGGAAATCAACCCGCCCGCATAGGCTGCGGCGATATCGTCTGGGTCGCTTTGCTCAGTCAAATAGAGGGTCATCAAAGGCGTAAAGTTGCTTCCCTCTGGCAGTGCCGCGAGGATACGATCCCGATAGGCCAAGGCCTGAGCGCTCGTCACAACGGGTGGAACAAGGTTTGGCATAATGATCGCACGCCCAAAATGGCGGGTGGTTTCAGGCAGCACCGCTTTAAGCATTGCGCCATCGCGCAGGTGGAGGTGCCAATCATCGGGGCGTTTGAGCGTGAGTTTTTGGGTCATATCCTTGCGCTACACAATTAGTGCAGGTTTTTCCAGCGTGGATTGCAGGTTAGTTTTCATGAAACGATTAGGGAGTGACCTGCTGTACATTTTTTCGCCTATTTTTTAAGCTCAGGCATATTTTTTCGGCACAAGTGCGTGAACGATCGCCCATTATCTTGCTGGCGGCATACATGCTGCCTAAGTTTCTCGCGAAACGAGGGGTTATGCTGGATTTAGAGGCACAAATAGAGAGCGGGTCTGAATGCACAGCATCGCCTAGATTGCAGCGCATGTTTGGGCGAGGTTTTGCCTCGGTTCATGCTGTGTCCGGACGAATCCGTTTGAAAGATTTGCACCAATCTGGGTCCGCAAAAGTGTTCCTACCAAAAATCCATGCGCCCACGCCCGAAATCGTGTTTTTGAACACTTCGGGCGGCGTCACGGGGGGCGACCACATCTCGTATGGTCTTGATGTCGGCGCGGGCGCGCGGGTGAATGCGACGACCCAAACCGCCGAACGCGCCTATCAATCCGTGAGTGGCACGGGGCGGGTTGATGTGAATTTGACCGTGGGTGATGGGGCGCGTTTGGATTGGCTGCCTCAGGAAACCATCCTGTTTGAAGGCTCCAATATGGCGCGCAAGACGCTTGTAGATTTGGCTTCTGATGCTGAGTTTCTTATGGTTGAAACCGTGATTTTGGGGCGCGCAGCGATGGGGGAAACGCTCGTTAATGCAACCTTTTCGGATTGGCGGGAGGTACGTGTTAACGGGCGCCCAGAATGGATTGAACCCTTTGCGCTGGATAAGCGCAACTTCACACACCCCAAGCGCGCAGCAACGCTTTCTGGCGCGCGCGCTCTTGCGACAATCGCGTTATTTGCACCGCAAGCACAGGACGCCCTTGGGCCCGTCCGCTCTATTCTATCCACTTTTTCGGATGTCACAGCGGCGGCAAGCGGATGGAACGGAAGGCTTATTATTCGGCTGTTTGCGGATGACGGATGGCCGTTGCAGCGTGTCGTGGCGAAAGTTTTAAATGAATTGCGCGTCGATCCACTGCCGCGTGTCTGGCAAAAATAGGGAAGAAAATGAACCTAAGCCCAAGAGAAAAAGATAAACTCCTAATCAGTCTGGCGGCGATTGTCGCACGCGGACGCCTCGCGCGTGGGGTGAAGCTGAACCACCCTGAATCGATCGCAATTATTACGGATTACGTTGTCGAAGGTGCGCGAGATGGGCGCTCGGTGGCGGATCTGATGGAAGCTGGCGCGCATGTAATTACGGTCGATCAATGCATGGAGGGTATCGCTGAAATGATCCACGACGTGCAGGTCGAAGCTACATTTCCCGACGGCACAAAACTTGTGACCGTTCACCATCCCATTCGTTAATCCCAAGGAGGAGCAGGCATGATCCCGGGAGAGATATTCACCGTCGACGGTGACATAACCCTAAATGCTGGCGCGCAAACACGCGTCTGCATGGTCGCCAATACGGGCGATCGACCCGTTCAAGTCGGAAGCCACTATCATTTCGCAGAAACGAATTCCGCTTTGGATTTTGATCGCGCGGTGGCACGCGGCATGCGGTTGGACATTGCTGCGGGTACGGCCGTGCGCTTCGAGCCTGGGCAAAGACGCGAAGTGACCTTGGTTCCGCTCGGGGGTAAGCGCGAAATCTATGGTTTTAATCAGAAGGTTATGGGGCCGCTTTGAAGCGAGATGACATAATTCGAGAGAAGAGATTCCCGCCGCACTGCGGTCAATGGGACGGAAATTAAAGGAAAGCCAATGCCTGCGAAAATTTCACGCGCGACCTATGCCGATATGTATGGGCCAACCACAGGCGACCGCGTCCGGTTGGCGGATACGGATTTGATCATCGAGGTGGAACGCGACCTGACGACCTATGGTGAGGAAGTGAAATTCGGTGGCGGCAAAGTCATCCGTGACGGCATGGGGCAAAGCCAAATTTCGAGGGCTGGCGGAGCCATGGATACGGTAATTACCAACGCCCTCATTGTCGACACGACAGGGATTTACAAGGCAGACGTGGGCTTGCGTGGTGGGTTTATCGCGGCGATTGGAAAGGCAGGAAATCCGGATACACAGCCAAACGTAGACATTATCATCGGCCCTGGGACTGAAATAATTGCGGGCGAGGGGCGTATTTTGACGGCGGGCGGGTTTGACAGCCATATTCACTTTATTTGCCCACAACAAATGGAAGACGCGCTGCATTCTGGTGTGACGACAATGCTCGGCGGGGGCACAGGACCCGCGCATGGCACGTTGGCCACCACTTGCACACCCGGCCCGTGGCATATTGCGCGGATGTTGCAGGCCGTTGATGGCATTCCGATGAACATCGGGCTGTCCGGCAAAGGCAACGCAAGCCGTCCCGAAGCCCTTGTGGAAATGATCAAGGGCGGCGCCTGTGCGATGAAATTGCACGAAGATTGGGGCACAACTCCGGCGGCGATTGATTGCTGCCTTTCCGTCGCCGACGACATGGACGTTCAGGTGATGATCCACACGGATACGCTAAATGAAAGTGGCTTTGTCGAGAACACCGTTGCCGCCATCAAGGGGCGCACAATCCACGCGTTTCACACCGAAGGCGCGGGCGGTGGTCATGCGCCGGACATCATTAAAGTTGTTGGGGAACAACATATTATACCGTCGTCAACCAACCCGACGCGCCCCTATACTGTCAACACTATCGAGGAGCATTTGGATATGCTCATGGTGTGTCACCACCTTGATAAATCCATCCCCGAGGATGTGGCATTTGCCGAAAGTCGCATTCGGCGCGAAACGATTGCCGCCGAAGATATCCTGCATGACCTCGGCGCATTTTCGATTATCGCGAGCGATAGTCAGGCTATGGGACGCGTGGGCGAAGTTTTGATTCGCACATGGCAAACTGCGGATAAAATGAAAAAACAACGGGGCCGTTTAAGCGAAGAAACAGGCGACAACGACAATGTTCGGGTCAAACGCTATCTGGCGAAATACACAATTAATCCGGCAATTGCCCATGGGATTTCGCGCCATATTGGTTCAATTGAAGTTGGGAAACGCGCAGATTTGGTGCTGTGGTCCCCCGCATTTTTTGGTGTGAAACCCGAAATGGTGTTGATGGGCGGGATGATCGTTGTGGCGCAAATGGGCGATCCAAATGCCTCTATCCCAACGCCACAGCCCGTTTATTCACGCCCGATGTTTGGTGCGATGGGCGGAGCGGTTGCGCATTGTGCGGTCACGTTCGTGAGTCAGGCCGCACAGGCAGACGGAATTGGTGCAGCCCTTGGACTTCGAAAAACGACTTTGGCGGTGGAAAATACCCGTACCATCGGGAAATCCGACATGGTGATGAACAGCGCGACCCCGCATATTGAGGTCAATCCAGAGACCTACGAAGTGCGGGCCGACGGCGAGCTTTTGACCTGTGAACCCGCCAAGTCCCTGCCGATGGCCCAACGCTATTTCATGTTCTAGGGAATGAGCCAACGCGTGGGAAATAAGTCGACGGGGCAGGCAGTGCGGCGTCCTAAGTTAACAAAAGACGCCGCCCTGTTCGACAAGGTCGATCACGTCGTCGTTTTGCCATTCGCAAGAACTAGACTTTTCTTGAATGTTGATCTGTGTGCGAAAGCGCGTCGTCCAATATCGAGGGTCAAGGCGGACTTCAATCGGAAGGCGGCTTGGGTCAAATTCGCGGGCTTCTTCACGCTCAACAATCACGTTGCACGTAAGTCCTGGGTGAAGGCCATAATCGCCCTTTTCAAGGAAAGTAATGCGAAGGCGCGCTTCCTCCTCTTTAAGAGCGGAAATGCGGGACCGAATGGCAGCCAGACGGTCGGCAGAGGGATGTAGATTGAGCATGGGATTCTCCTGCAGCTATACCAAGAGATTGGACCAAGGGTGGTTAAAAAAATGCAAATAAATTCAGTAAAAATAGGGTTAACAGGGGTGGGTATGCGTTCACTGCATGGCCGCTTTTCCCATTTGTCTATTGCTGCATCGCAGCATACTGCCCATATTGGAGGGAGAGATACATATATTTATTCCCCCAAAGTGGAGAGACAAAATGGCCTACGCATCAACCGAATTACTTGCCCAAAAGAAATCAGTCTGGGCTTCCGTATCCAACGGATTTTCCGCGTTTTTCACAGCCCTGATCGAATCAAATTCACGGTCGGACCAAGTCGAACGTTTTCAAAACATGAGCGATCGTCAATTGGCGGACATCGGTCTGGATCGCGACGATATTGTACGGCACGTCTTTGCCGACAAAATGGGCCTCTAACACCTTCTGAGGTGCAGGAATGAGCGCGCCTGCTGTGGCGGTGCTGACCTGCAATACAGTTCTGAATGCCCATGATTTTGGGCATCTTTTGGCGAGCGGACAGGCGGCCTGTGCTCAGGTTTCCCTCGCGTATGAAGACCGCCTTTTGCGCCGCAAGCGGCTTAAACTTTGCGACGGCCTTGTGGTTCTTCTGGATCTTGAAAAAGTCACAAACCTAGAGCACGGTGGTGCGCTGGCTTTATCAGACGGTCGCCATGTGCAAATCGTTGCGGCGCCTGAAGCGGTTTTGGTGATCTCTGGCCCCAATCTGCCGCGCTTGGCTTGGCACATAGGTAATCGTCACACGCCGTGTCAGATAGAAAATGATCGCCTGATTATCCTTCATGATCATGTATTTGCGCAAATGCTTACGCATCTAGGCGCAGAGGTTGTCCCCCTCACGCTGCCCTTTACGCCGGAGGGTGGCGCTTATGGGCATGGTCGCACCTTTGGACACAGCCACGGCCCCGCGGATCATGCGCATGAGCACTGAATCCACATGAATCCTGATCTCCTTACGCTCACACAATGGCTCTCGCCTGCATTTCCCCTCGGGAGTTTTGCTTATTCGCATGGCCTTGAAACCGTTGTGGAAAACGGCGCCGTGTCAGACCGCGAAACGTTAACCGATTGGATCGCGGACATCCTGCGTTTTGGCACAGGGCATGTGGACGCGATTTTGCTTTGTCAGAGTATTTCAGGTGAAGATATGGCCGATACCGCACGGGCGCTTGCCGCGAGTAAAGAGCGCTTGCATGAGAGCGAAGCGCAGGGGCGCGCCTTTGTTGAAACGGTGAATGGTATGAGCGGAGCGCAGGCCCAACACGCACCTTTTCCCGTGGCAGTGGGCGTGGCCGCGCGCGGGTTGACGCTTGCACCACAAGAGGTTGTGAGCCTTTATTTACATGCCTTTGCTTCGAATTTGGTGTCTGTGGGGGTTCGGTTTATTCCTTTGGGGCAAACCGACGGGCAAAAAGCTCTCGCGGCCTTACACCCTGTTATCTTGGAAGTTGCCGCACAGGCCGCGACACAGACTTTTTCGGATATGGCGAGCGCCGCATTTGGCGCGGATATTGCCGCCATGCAGCACGAAACACAGGACGTCAGGATATTTAAGACATGAGACACAAAGCCTACCTTTATGCGTCTCTGAAGGCGCTCGAAATGGTTAACAAAACTGGGAGAAATGCACGTCATGGCCTCTAAAAATGGACCGCTTCGCGTTGGTATTGGCGGGCCTGTTGGGGCAGGGAAAACGACTCTCACTGAACAGTTGTGCCGCGCCTTGACTCAGAGCTATTCGGTGGCTGTCATCACCAACGATATTTATACACGCGAAGATGCGGACGCCCTCGTGCGGGCGCAAGTCCTTCCGGAAGCGCGGATTCGGGGGGTGGAAACAGGGGGGTGCCCCCATACGGCCATTCGCGAAGATGCGAGCATCAATCTGGCGGCCATTGCCGATTTAAACGCAGCCTTTCCCGATCTTGATGTGATTTTCATCGAAAGCGGGGGGGATAATTTGGCAGCCACGTTTTCGCCTGAACTGGCGGATTTGACCCTCTATGTAATCGACACCGCCGCGGGGCAAGATATTCCTCGTAAAAAGGGCCCGGGCTTAACGCGCAGTGATCTTCTTATTATTAACAAAGTGGATTTAGCACCCTATGTCGACGTGGATTTGGCTTTGCTCGAAAGTGACGCCGCCAACGCACGACAAACCCGTCCCTTCGTGATGGCATCGTTGAAATCAAATATCGGGGTCGCCGAGATCGTCTCCTTCATAACACGGGAGGGTGGGCTTTAAGGTGTTGTTCTTAAACCGTTTCATTATCCGCTTTGGGAGCGTCCTGCGAGGATTTGTGTGTTTGGATTTCTTTGAGACGACGACGAAAACGCGGCCCGCCCCCAGTTCGCTCAATCACGTTTTTGCACAGCGCTTCGATCAAGACAACACGGCCATCATCCTCAAGGCGGGTGAGTAAATTGCGCAGGTATTGGCCGTTGTCGCGGCGGGCCCGATAGAGTTCAAAGAAGTCGGCCGCCATCATATCCCCCGTTAGCGCAGTTTCGATCAGATCTTGGAGAATCTCCATCGTCCGCAGGCTATCTTCAATTCGGGGGCCCAAATTCGGACATTTCACCATTGTGGTATTTGCGCGGGTGAATAGCGAAGCATGCATGGCGTCGAATTCTTCTTCGGGATCAAAAATGATAAAGGCGCGGTCAGCACCTTCGATCATATCTGGGCCAAATCCATAGCGATCTGTAAAGCATTTACGACGCTGCCCTTTGAAGCGCGTGTCCCATCCTGTGACGGCGGGGTCGAGGGTGGCCTGTGGTTGCACGGCGATGACCGTCGCGCCCGGTGCGGCGACAGAATAGGCTACAGCCCCATACCCGCCCATGTTGGCACCATAAAAAACAACGTTATCGAAGTCTTCAAAGAAACCGTCATCCACCAGTCTGTCAAAATACCCGTAGAGAGATGCGTCGCGAAACCAAGTGTCGCCATGCGCCAGAATACACAGGTTAGAATAGCCGTTTTTGGCAACCATTTCAAAGCCTAAGGGCTGTGCCTCGGGGTCGTGGGTGCGGATGCCGCTTATACTTTCAAACGTGACAATCAAATCGGGACCTTCGTCCGTTAAGATTGCAGAATGCTGTTTGCCGATGGGTTCAAAATAGCCACGCTCCTCGCCAATAGGGTCGAGCCTGTCGAGCCAAGCTTGCGCCTCGGTATCCAGATTATGAGTGGCATTCTGCGACATTCTTATCCCTTTGTACTCGTTGCCCAATATATGAGCCCTTATTCCACCTGTTGGTTACATTATGGTCAATGAATCGGGCAAAATTTGGAAGGAAGCGTGAGGTTTTTAAGTGTGTGGGCCTTTATTTTTCATCCAAAGGCTGAATTTTGACGGATAACTGCGCTCGTCGTCCAATTCTTAGTAACTCCTGTGCCTTTTTCTTGGCAAGGGGTTCGGTTGGAGGCGTGAGAAGGAGGCGTCCGTACAAAGCCCGCGATTCGTCTTCTAGGATCAACCGGATGAAAGTGGAGTCGCGCCAGTCGGCAGCCCTTTGATGAAGGTCGTGCAACACGGGGTCCGCGTGAAGCTGGGCCAAGAGGGGGGCGGACAGGCCACGGTGGCGCAAAATACTATCGTCATGCGCTTGGTTGAAGTTACGCTCGACCCAATAGTCCATCCCCATCAGTTTTTCGCCACGGTTCACCCGACCCCGTGCGCGTTTGAGCACATAGCTTTGGCGCGCACCTAGGGCATAGTGGTTGAGTTGGGCCAGCAGATAATTGTCGCGGCCGAATTGATTAAACAGTCGACGGGTTTTGATTGGCGGGCCGAGAATTTCCTTGCCGCGCGTGTCGAACCATCGCGCCTCATCAAGACGGGATTTGTCGGGGCTACGGGGGCGGTGAACGCCAATTTTCGAATAGATTCCGTCGTTTTTAAACAGTGTTTTGAACATTGACGCCCGCCAAGGCCAATACAGAACGGCGGGGGCGGCTTGTTGAAATTGCTCGGTAACAGGCGCATCCACAAAGGCATCCACATCGGCGTTGCCAAACAAGCGCCACGTTAGGGCAAAGGCGGTGGCATCGGGGACGGCGTCCATCAGGGCCTTGAGCGTGCCGTCGCCCACGTGAATATTCACAAACTCGTCGATATCGAGGCACATGAGCCAATCGGCGTTCTGAGTGAGGGGGTGTTTGTCGGCCTGTTTAAGCGCGGACCATTGTATTCCCCCTTCGTCATAGGGGCCAGGATTGGGAATATGCGTCAGGTGGCCCAACTCTTGGAGGCGATCAAGCATGGCATCGGTGCCATCCGTACAATCGTTGGAAAACACGAGGAAGTCTGTGAAACCAATGGCGCGGTGATGGGCGAGCCATTCCAAAAGGAAGGCGCCTTCGTCGCGAACAGTGAGGATGGCGGTAATTTTCATAATCCAAGCCTAGCAGGAAGGGCGCGCAAGCCTAAAGGGGCAATAGGGGCTTGGTCACGGATTTATGAACGGCGGGACAGATCATGCCCCGCCAATCTTAATTCCTCAAAAGAACGCTTGAAGACCAGTTTGTGCCCGCCCTAGGATGAGTGCATGCACGTCGTGGGTGCCCTCATAGGTGTTGACGGTTTCAAGGTTAACCATATGGCGCATGACTTGGAATTCCTCGGAAATGCCGTTGCCGCCATGCATATCACGACTCATGCGGGCGATATCGAGGGCCTTGCCGCAATTGTTGCGCTTCATCATCGAGATCATCTCAGGTGCTGCATTGGCGGCATCCATCAAACGTCCGACTTGGAGTGAGCCTTGCAGGCCAAGGGTGATCTCCGTCTGCATATCGGCCAGTTTCTTTTGGAATAACTGGGTCTGGGCGAGGGGGCGGTTAAACTGGTGGCGATCAAGGCCGTATTGACGCGCCGCATGCCAACAGAATTCGGCAGCGCCCAAAACACCCCAGCTGATGCCGTAACGCGCGCGGTTCAAACAGCCAAACGGACCTTTGAGGCCTTGTACGTTGGGGAGCAGCGCATCTTCGCCGACTTCGACGCCCTGCATAACGATTTCCCCAGTGATAGAAGCACGCAAGGAAAGCTTGCCCGCGATTTTGGGGGCGGAGAGGCCTTTCATGCCTTTCTCAAGGATGAACCCGCGAATTTTACCCTCGTGGGCATCGGATTTGGCCCAGATAACAAAGACATCCGCAATGGGGCTGTTGGAAATCCACATTTTATTACCGGTGAGGCGATAGCCGCCGTCGATCTTCTCGGCGCGGGTTTTCATGCCGCCCGGATCGGAGCCAGCGTCGGGTTCCGTCAGGCCAAAACAACCAATCAACGTGCCAGCCGCGAGGCCCGGGAGGTACTTCTGGTGTTGCTCAGGGGAGCCGTAGGCATGGATGGGGTACATCACGAGGCTGCTTTGCACCGACATCATCGAGCGATAGCCCGAATCTACCCGCTCGACTTCACGCGCGATCAACCCGTAGGAGACATAACCCGCGCCCAAGCCGCCCAAATCTTCGGGGATGGTTGCCCCCAATAGGCCTGCCGCGCCCATTTCGGCGAAAATTTCGGGGTCTGTGGTTTCTTCGCGGTAGGCTTTGATGATGCGTGGCTGCAGCTTATCCTGAGCAAAATCACGTGCGCCGTCGCGCAACATTTGCTCTTCTTCGGTGAGTTGATCGTTCAGACGAAATGCATCCTCCCAATCAAATTTGCCAAGATCGGGTGCGTTTTTTCCAGTGAGATGTTGCATAGCGGGCCTCTTGCAAAAATATCAGTTGCCCATCGGTAGCCCAGCATTTCAGGAAGTGCAATCAGCGCAATTCCAACGAATTCTTTCTGATGTGCATACGTCGGCGCATTTACTGGGTGAAAAAGCGCGTGAAGCACCCAAAAGGCCCCACACCTAAAACGAACCACAGGGTGGCTAGTCGAAAAAACCTTCAAGCTCGGAAATGCCGCTGATTTTTTCAAATTCCGGTTGGTCTTTGATCGGGGCTTCTTCCCATGTGAGGGCCACAATCGCCATAAACTCGGTCTCGCCGGTAAACATGAAAACCGCTTCGTCGCTTTCACTGCTCTGCGCGATGGCGCGGGCTGTGTGACCATATAACAGGTGATCAGAAGTCAATTCAGCGAGGAGCTCTTTTTCAAGCGCTTGGGGGTTTACGGGGGCTTCCCAGCCAGCGGGGAGGGTCAGTCTATCATTGCTCATCCCCAAGGGTTATCGCAGAAATTAGGGGAGTTCCATCCTGAATTTTCGTCACTGACGATTCCCAAAACTGGGTGGCTTGTGGACATCATTCCTTAAAAGGCAGCGGTCTGTTTTAGAAAGCGCGCGGTCTTTGGTCGGTAGGAGGCAGAGGCGAGCGGGCTGTGTGTTGGCCCAATTGGGGCGAAACCGATTGTGGACGTGGGGGGATTTGATAGACTTCATCCAAAGAGGTGAGGAACGTAAATAGGATGACAACCGGATATAACGATATTCCCGAAGTAGCCTTGGCGTGGCACCGCGCAGGTATTGGGGCCGCCTTGGCCACTGTGGTCGAGACATGGGGCTCTGCGCCGCGCCCTGTGGGAAGCCAGCTTGCCATATCAGGAGAGGCGGGACTTGCGGGGTCTGTGTCTGGGGGCTGTGTTGAGGGGGCCGTTGTGACGGAGGCGCTTGATGCCCTTGAGGATGGCAAACGCCGGATCTTGGAGTTTGGTGTGTCCGATGACGAGGCCTTCGCGGTTGGTCTGGCCTGTGGGGGGCGTATACGGGTGATGGTAGAGCCTGTAGGGAGCGCGCTGCCTTTGGATGTATTGGAGGCCTTAGTTGCCAAACGTGCGGCACGGGAGCCTGTGGCCTATGTGGTCAATACCGAAGGGGGGGAAGTTTCCCTTGCCCAGTATGACACCTATGAAGCGCGGTTTCGGGCGGATAAGTCGGGATTTGAGGAAGACGGGCAGACATTCGTTGGCCTGCACAATCCACCTTTGCGCATGGCGATTGTCGGCGCGGTTCATATTGCGCAACCCTTGGTGGGAATGGCGCGCGCCGCTGGGTATGATCCCTATGTGATCGACCCGCGCGCGGCCTTTGCCACTCAAGAGCGGTTTCCCGACGATAAAGTCGAAAGCGAAGCATGGCCCGATGAGGCGCTGACCGCATGGGGGATTGATACGCGTACGGCCGTCATCACCCTGTCGCATGATCCCAAAATAGATGACCCCGCCATAACCACTGCCCTTGCATCACAGGCGTTTTATATCGGTTCGCTTGGGTCCACACGCACCCATGCCAAGCGGGTGACACGCCTTGAAGCGGCGGGATTTAGCGCCGAGGATATCGCACGTATTCACGCGCCCGTTGGACTAGATATCGGGGCAAAATCACCTGCGGAGATTGCGATTGCTATCATGGGGGAAGTGACCCGTGTGTTACGGCGCGGCGCATGAAGTTTGGCGAGGTTCCTATAGGGGAGGCTGAGGGCGCGATCCTTGCGCATTCGCATCCGCTACCGAAGGGGCGTTTGCGCAAGGGGCATGTGCTTGAGGCCAAGGATATCGCGGCCCTAGAGGATATTGGGCGCACGTCTGTTGTTGTGGCGCAATTGGAAGCGGGTGACATTGAGGAGAACGAGGCCGCGCGGCGGATTGCGGCGGCGTTGGTTCCAGAGGGGAGCGGCCTCCATGTGACGCGTTCTGCGACGGGGCGGGTGAATGTGCTTGCTGCGGGGGCAGGGGTTGCGGAAATTAATGTTGCGGCAATCCATGCGCTGAATGCGATCAACCCGATGGTGACGGTTGCCACCGTTGCGCCTTATGCACGGATGATTGAGCGCGGGATGGTCGCGACGGTCAAGATCATTGCCTATGGGGTACGTGAAGCTGATGTGGACGCGGCCTGTGACGCGGCACGGGGAGCTTTGATGCTGCATCACCCCAAATACCAAACCGCGCGATTTATCCAGACTTCCCTTCAGGACGAGGAAACCGACAAAGGGTTCGAAGCCACAAAAACACGGCTTGCCGCGCTGGGCGTGTCGCTCGTGCGCGATGCGATTGTCCCCCATGAAATCTCAGACCTAAGCGCCGCGATCACACAGGCCCGTGGGGACTTTATCCTGATCCTCACAGCCTCAGCCACCTCCGATATCCGCGACACGGCCCCCGCAAGCTTGATTGCCGCGGGGGGGGAGGTAGACGTTTTCGGAATGCCCGTCGATCCCGGGAACTTGCTGTTTTTCGGCACCCTTGACGGCAAGCCCGTGATTGGCCTTCCTGGGTGCGCACGCTCACCCGCCCTTAATGGCGCGGATTGGGTGATGGAGCGGCTTCTCTGTGGAGTAGCGGTCACGCAGCAAGATATTTCACATATGGGGGTTGGGGGGCTTCTGAAAGAAATTGCAACCCGCCCCCATCCAAGGGACCTTAAAATTTAGGCGAGGATTGGCGTTTTTTTGTGTTTACCCGCATGTTTGTGTTTTCAGCACGGAGGGGGCATGATTAACCTAGATAAAATATGAAACGGAGGAATGAACCCATGGTGAAAGTCAGCATGTCGGTGAACGGCAAGCCAGCGGAAGCAGAGGTCGAGGGACGCTTGTTGTTGTCGCATTATTTGCGCGACAATTTGGGCCTTACGGGGACACATATTGGATGTGATACCAGCCAATGCGGCACGTGTGTTGTGCATGTCGATGGTAAGGTCGTGAAGTCCTGCACGATGTTCGCCGCCGAAGCCGAAGGCAAAGAGGTTACCACGATTGAAGGGATGGCCAACCCCGATGGCAGCTTGAGCAAAATTCAAGCAGCCTTCCAAACACACCATGGCCTTCAATGCGGATTTTGCACTCCGGGCATGGTGATGTCGACCGCAGCCCTCCTTAAACGAAATCCAGATCCAAGCGAGACAGAAATTCGCGACTATTTGGAGGGAAATATTTGCCGCTGCACCGGTTACCATAATATTGTGAAAGCGATTCAGGCGGCAGCAGCCAGCTAGTTCCGAAGTCTTTAGGTGTGAAGGGCGACGGGGGCGAGGGCAATTGGATCGCTGCTTTGCAACAGAGCGCTAAGAATGTAACCTGAATGGGTATGACACTGTCGCCTTGGCGCGTTTTGGGCCGCACTGCAGGCCACGCCTGTCGCACAACAGTAGGACGGGAATAGGAGAGAACGATGTATGCATTTGAAATCGAGCGGCCAACCACGGTCGCACAGGCCGTAGAAGCGCTCAAAAACGAGGTTGCACAGGCGCTGGGCGGTGGTCAAACTCTGATCCCGACCCTCAAACAGCGTCTCGCTGCGCCGGAAGTCCTCGTGAGCCTTTCGGGAATTGCCGAAATGCAGGGGATATCGGTTTCCGAAGGTACGATTTTAATCGGCGGTGGGGTTACCCATGACGATGTTGCCATCGGCGCAATGGCCTATCCAACGCTCGCGGCTCTCGCGGGGGGGATCGGCGATCCAGCTGTGCGCAATCGCGGTACCCTTGGCGGCAGCCTCGCCAACAACGACCCTTCCGCCTGTTACCCCGCTGCGGCGTTGGCATCGGGCGCGACGATCACGACGAATGCGCGCGAAATTCAGGCGGATGACTATTTTCAAGGGATGTTTGAGACCGCCTTGGATGACGGCGAAATCGTTGTTGCCGTGAGCTTTCCAATCCCAGAAGGGGCGAGCTATCAAAAATTCGTGCAACCAGCCTCGCGCTTTGCGCTGGTCGGTGTCTTTGTCGCGAAATATGCCGACGGGGTGCGCGTCGCGGTAACCGGCGCGGCCGAGGAGGGCGTTTTTCGGTGGCGCGAAGCAGAAGCGGCCCTGTCGGCCGATTTCTCGGCAGCAGCTTTAGAAGGGCTTTCCCACCCAGCAGAGGGGATGATCGGCGACATGCATGGCAGCGCAGAATACCGCGCCCATTTGATCAAGGTTTTAGCAAGCCGCGCAGTGGTAGACATGGCGTAACTTGGCCGCGATGAAAATAGAGCACGCCCTGAGGGAAACCTCGGGACGTTTTTTTTGATATCTTCCATTTTATCAATAGCCTTTGAGGGAATGATCACAGCGGGGAGAGGCAGGTTTTGCATGGGAATATCGGCGGATTTTAGCCCCAATTCAAGGATATGCGCCAGATATTGCCGATTTTTGAACACAGAAACTTTACCTCGTCTTGTAAAGAAACGCTCAAACCTTATTTCGGTAGCAGAGGCAAAACCGCCTTCAATAAACAGATTGTTATTAGGAGAAGTCCACAATGCGTATCGCAGTTATTTCAGCTCTTTGCATCGCAAGTGTAACCGCCACCCAAGCCGCAGCCCAAGATTGGTCTGCTGAAGTTTACGGAGGGGGAACCTTCGAGGGCGACCTCGCAGTTGGAGGCACAGATGAAAAAGTCGACTCCGGTACGACATATGGTGGTGGCCTTTATTACTCCGGTCTCGGCGGGATGGATGCCCTCGAATTGGGTTTCGATTTGAGCCGCACCAACGCGGATTACAAAACGTCCGGTGAAGATCTCCAATCAACCGCCGCTATGGCTATAGCGCGCTATAGCTTCGTCAACAGTGGCCCGCTCAAAGCTTATGGCGCACTTGGTCTCGGTTGGGTTGAAACAGCCTCTGCGGGCGACGAGGACTCCGGCCTTGGTGGTCGTGCGGCGCTGGGCATCAGCTATGACGTGAGCGAAACAATTGGCGTATTCGGCGAAGTTCGGCACACGCGCGCCTTTGACAGCTCCACACTGAATGGTGTGTCGGGTATCGAAAATCGCAACAACGCAGTTGTTGTAGGTCTTAGCACCCAGTTCTAACGCCATTCGTGCACGTCTTCCCAGATGTAAGCACATTTTGACGTTAGGAGAAGGCCCTCGAATTTCGGGGGCCTTTTTCTTTGCCTACTGATTCCAACAAAAAAGGCCCCCGAAAACGGAGGCCCTTTGGTGAACTATTGGTGACTTACTTCGGAAGGGGGCCGATCATCATGATCATTTGGCGGCCTTCCATTTTCGGCATGCTCTCGACTTTACCTTGTTCTTTGGTGTCATCGGCAACACGTTCCAAAAGCTGACGTCCCAAGTTTTGGTGCGCCATTTCGCGCCCTCGGAACCGTAGGCTGATTTTTACTTTGTCGCCGTTTTCCAAGAATTTGTAAACGTTACGCATCTTGACATTATAGTCATTAATATCCGTGTTCGGACGGAACTTAACCTCTTTAATCTCAATGATTTTTTGCTTTTTCCGCGCTTCGTTCTCGCGCTTTTGCGTTTCGTATTTGAACTTGCCAAAATCCATGATCTTGCAAACCGGAGGGATCGCGTTTGGCGAGATTTCCACCAGATCTAATCCGGCTTCTTCGGCCATGACCATGGCACGTGCAGGCGTTACAACGCCGCCGTTTTCACCATCAGCGCCAATAAGACGGATTTCTGTTGCGCGGATTTTATCGTTGATACGAGGGCCCGTGTCGCGTTGCGGCGGGGCGTTATGTGGCTTGCGAGCTATGGCTTTGATCCTTTGATCGTTGTGGTTACTTTGCGGAACTTAATATCGTGCGCGGCTTCTTACAACCCAGTAAACGCGCGGAATGGGCGATCTGATGCCGGATTCGTTGAATGAATCGTTCATTGCTGTTGCACCGACCCCAATTGATGCTAAATGCACAGCTATATGCCGCATCTAAAGGATTATAGAGATGAACAAAACTTGGATTATTGCCGCACTTATCATCGCCGCCGGATTGGGTGGATATACTTATTATTCCAACCAAGAAGCTGCGAAAGAAGCCGCTGAGCAAGCTGCCGAAGCTGCAAAAGAAGCTTCGGAAGAAGCTGCAGAAGCTGCAAAGAAAGCTACAGAAGAAGCTGCTGAGGCCGCAAAAGTGGCTGCAGATGCCGCTCAAAAAGCGACAGAAGAAGCTGCTGAAGCAGTAGAAGAAGCCGCTGAAGAAGCTGCTGAAACCGCTGAAGAAGCTGCTGAAACCGCAACGGATGCGGTGGATGATGCTGTGGAAGCCGTAACGGACGCTGCAAGTGATACAACGGATGCCGCAACGGATGCTGCTACAGACGCAACAGATGCCGCAACGGATGCGACAGACGAAGTTGAAGCTGCTGCTGACGACGCTGCCACTGATATGGCTGATGCTGACCCATTGTCGGCTGAAGGCTTCGACCTCGACAAAGTCAATGCGATGATCGACGGATCAAGCCTTGATGTAGTTCAAAAAACCACGTTGAAAACAACGGTGAAAGCCGCCAGTAACAACCCTGATCTTTTGAAAGCTACACTTGCTCAAGTGAAGTCTGCTTTGGGACTTTGATCGCGATCTGCCGCGCTTAACTGCGCGGCAATCGCATAAAAAAAGCGCCGTGAGAGTGATCTCGCGGCGCATTTTTTATTTTTATTTTGGGGTGTTAGCCAACAAAGGCTTTTTCCACCACAAACTCTTTAGGTTCGGAATTGGCCCCTTCGCGCAAACCTGCCGCTTCCAGAATTTCGGTGATATCCTTGTTGAGGCCCATTGAGCCACACACCATCGCGCGGTCGGATGCCGGATCAAGGGGGGGGATGCCCAAGCGCTCAAAGATTTCGCCAGATTTCAAATGATCGGTAACGCGGCCCATCACGGGGCTCTCTTCGCGGGTCGTCGTGGGGTAGTATTTCAACTTGCCCTCGATCATTTCGCCAATCAGCGGGTCCGCCTCGAGGCTCTCGACCAACTGACGACCATACTCAAGCTCGGCGACCTCGCGGCACGTATGCGTTAGGATGATCTCGTCGAATTTCTCATAGGTCTCGGGGTCGCGGATCAAACTCGCGAAGGGGGCAAAGCCGGTTCCCGTCGCGAAGAAATACACACGTTTGCCTGGCAGAAGCGCGTCATGCACGAGGGTGCCGACTGGCTTGGGACGCAAAATAAGTTCGTCGCCGACCTTAATGTGCTGCAATTTGCTCGTGAGTGGGCCGTCCTGAACCTTGATGGAATAGAACTCCAACTCCTCGTCCCAGCTTGGGGAAGCAATGGAATAGGCGCGCAAAAGCGGCTTGCCGTTGTCGCCCATCAGGCCAATCATCACAAACTCACCGGAGCGAAAACGAAACGACGCGGGACGTGTAACGCGGAAGGAAAAAAGGCTATCCGTCCAATGTGTTACGGCAGTAACGGTCTGCGCATTGGGGAGCGCTTTTACGGGTTTAACGGGGGTATCAGTCACGGTTACCTGTTCATTCATATCTGTATCGCAAAGCGGCGCTTTGCCCTCTGTGTCTGGTCTATAAGGGATTTTGTGCGGCGTTTCTAGGCGCGTAGCCGCGACTGATAGTCATGGTCTTGCCATTTCACGCGAAACGCCCACTCCTCGGCGGGTTGACGGGCCGCGAGGGCGTCAGAAATTTCCACTTCGTCAAAACCTGAGCGGCGGGCCATAGCGTATTGATCCGAGATCACATGCCCCTTGGCGCGTAGGCGGCCCACAAATCCCATCAAGCGCAAACGGCGCGCGATGGTGAAGCCGCGCCCATCGGCGGAGGAGGGAAAATCCACGCGGATCATGTCGATATCCGACAAATGACCCTCGAGGCTAGCAGGGTCGCAATCGCTCGGAAGGTCAACGGCGACATTGATAGCGCCTTTGGCAACGGGAAGGTCTTCGAGCGTGAGAAAGGCATCGACCCAATCGTCGGTTCCAAAGCCACTGTCGTTAATCAGTACTGTCATTGTCCGGCTCCTTGGGTCGCTGAGACCGAGGTTTGTTCCACAGGTAGGGGGCCGCGCACCATTTTGCCATCGACAAAGTGGATGCCGCATTCGACCTTTTCTTGGCCGCGCCAACGGCCCGATCTAGGATCTTCGCCTTCGGCGACGGGGCTTGTGCAGGGCGCACAACCAATCGAGGGGTAGCCTTTGGCCACTAAGGGGTGGCGCGGCAGGCGGTTGTTTTCCATATAGGCCCGCAAATCTTCAGGCGCCCAATAAGCGAGAGGGTTAACTTTGATACGCGTGTCATCTTCGTTTTCAAAGAAATCCAGAGCGACACGGCTCCCCGCTTGAAAGCGTTTGCGCCCTGTAATCCAAGCGTCAAATCCGCCCAATGCCTTTTGCAAGGGCTCCGTTTTGCGCAGGGAACAGCATGCGTCCGTATCGCGCTGATTAAGTGTGCCGTCGGGATCGATCTCGGCGATATCGGCGTCACTCGCGCGGATGACTTGCACATTGGTCAGGCGCAAACGCTCAGATAACTCCATTTGATACTCAAGCGTTTCCGTAAAAAGCATTTCCGTGTCGATAAAGACGATCGGCGTGCTGCGATCCATGATCGAAATCATGTGCAACAGCACCACAGATTCTGCCCCGAAGGATGAAACCAAGCCAATACGTCCGACTTGCGGGTCGCTCAACGCACGTTCAAGGACCGCCGTTGCGCCGTGATGGGCATAGCGCGTGTTGAGTTGCGCAACCCGCTCTACGACCGAAAGGTTCAGTGGATCATGCAGCATTACGCTTCGCAGCCTCCGGATAAAGGACGTCTTTGAACGGCGCCATGCCCAAGCGGCGGAAAGTCGCGAGGAATGTTTCATCGTGGTTTAGACGCAAATCAAGATAGCCCATGATCAGACGTTCAATCGCAGGGACAATCTCGTCATAAGCAAATCCAGGGCCTGCGCGTTCGCCGATCACGGTTGTTTCTGTACCGTCACCGCCAAGGGTGATTTGGTAGTTCTCGACGCCAGCGCGATCTAGACCAAGGATGCCGATATGGCCCACGTGGTGGTGACCACAGGCATTGATGCAGCCTGAGATTTTGATTTTGAGCGCGCCAATTTCATGCTCCAGTTTTAACTCGTCAAACCGTGTAGCAATTTTCTGGGCCACGGGAATGGAACGGGCCGTTGCGAGGGCGCAATAATCCATGCCGGGGCAGGCGATAATGTCGGAAATCAGCCCGATGTTGGCTGTCGCCAAGCCCGCGGCGCGCAATTCGGCGTGAATCGCGGGTAGGTGGCGTTTGTGAACATGCGGCAGGATCACGTTCTGCTCATGGCTGATGCGCAATTCATCGTGCGCATAATCCCGCGCGACCTGTGCCAATACGCGCATTTGCGCGCTGGTTGCGTCGCCGGGGGTTTCGCCATGTGCCTTGAGCGAGATTGTCGCGATTGCGTAACCAGAATGTTTGTGCGGCGACAGGTTGGTGTCGGCCCACGCGCGAAACAGTGGATCCGCATTGTAAGCAGCATCATAGGCGTCGTCCGGCGCGTCCGAATAGATTGGGGGTGCAAAATACGTCGCGATTTCAGTAAGCAAAGCCTGATCGCCACCCGCAAAGGTTGGGCGCAATTCGGCGAAACGCTCTTCTACAAGGGCACGAATGGTATCGAGGCCATTTTCGTGGACCGTGATTTTTAGGCGAGCTTTATATTTATTATCCCGACGTCCCAAGAGGTTATAAACGGAAAGGACAGCCTCAACATAGGGCAACAAAACCTCGCGCGGCAAGAAGTCGTTAAGGACCTTACCCACCATTGGCGTGCGGCCAAGGCCACCCCCTATGAGGATTTGATAGCCTGTTTCTCCAGCATCATTTTCAACGATATTGACCGCCAAATCGTGAGATTTCAGAACCGCGCGATCCGCTTTGCTTGCGCCAACTGCGATCTTGAACTTGCGGCCCAAGAATTGAAACTCGGGGTGGTCGGTGGACCATTGACGCAAAAGCTCGGCTACGGGACGTGGGTCTTCGATTTCGTCAACAGCAGCCCCCGCAAACGGGTCGCTGGTGACGTTGCGAATGGTGTTGCCGGAGGTCTGGTTCGCGTGCATTTGCACATCGGCCAGCGCGTCGAGCATATCTGGCACGTCCGACAGTTTGGGCCAGTTGTATTGGATGTTCTGACGCGTGGTAAAGTGGCCATAGCCTTTGTCCCACGTGTCGGCAATATAAGCGAGCTGGTCCATTTGCGCGGAGGAAAGCGAGCCGTAGGGGATGGCCACGCGCAGCATATAGGCGTGAAGCTGGAGATAGAGACCGTTCATCAAACGTAGGGGTTTGAATTCGTCCTCTGTGAGGCTGCCCGAAATGCGACGTTCAACTTGTTTGCGGAATTGTGCGGTGCGTGCGCGCAGGAAAGCTTCGTCAAAATCGTTGTACTTATACATTTGGGAGCTCCGCCTGTTTTCCGTGGTTGTAGTTTGAGGGGCCAGCTGCGCGAAATTCTTCGCGGAAGTGGACAGGGACGGGGCCCGCATCGCTTGCGACAGCATCCGCAAGGTAGGCCCCGACAATCTGACCTACTTGAGCTTCGGCCAATTGAAGGCGCACCGCAGCGCGCACTTCGTCGGTGAGTAGTTCAGCATCTGCATGCCGATGCGCCCATTTGCCATCGGCGCTGAGATAGACCACATCCCCAGAGATGAGTTCATTGGCGGTGACAACTTTTGGCGTAAAAGCACGGGCCATTACAGAAGCTCCTTTGGTTCGGGGACGCGAGGTTTTATGGCCTCAAACTCAAACGAATTTTGAGATTGCGTCTAAATACGTTGATACTGACCTCTAATATAGGATATTTTCCCTAATTATTGCTATGCCCTCTTGCTAATAAGGAAGAATGTTCCGATTGTCGCGCGCAGAAGAACATGAGTTCTGGAATTAGGAAGGAATTGGGATGGCTGTCCGTTTGGATGATGTAGATCGGAAAATCCTGAGTGAGCTGCAGCGCGATGCTGCGCAGTCTTTGGATGATATCGCGACGAAAGTGGGTAGTTCCAAGACACCGGTTTGGAATCGTATCAAGAAAATGAGGGAGGCCAAAATCATCGGCCAGCAAACGGTGGTTCTTGATGCGGAGGCGCTTGGGTTTGAAGCCTGCTTCTTTGTTCTAATCCGCACGTCAGAGCATGAAGGGGAGTGGCAACAGGCCTTCCTGAAGGCGCTGCTTGAACGTCCCGAAGTGCAAGAAGCGCATCGCCTCGCGGGCGAGATCGATTATATTCTAAAAGTGCGGGTCAAGAATGCGCGGGCTTATGATGTGTTTTACCAAGCCCTGATTTCGGAAGTGCGCATTTACAATGTGACGGCGCTGCTTTCGATGGAAGAGATCAAATCGACAACGATGTTGCCGCTTTAGGGTTTTGCCGAAGAGCCGCCGAGAAAGGCATCGAGCCTTCCTCGGCGGCGGTGCTCATTGCAGGCGTCAGCGCGTTAACATGAGGCGGTCCAAACCGCGGAAATGGTAGATCGGCGCGTATTTCGGCTTTTGGGCGAGTGCCAAATTCGGCATGCGTTCAAACAAAATCGGGAGCGACGTTTGCAGCTCCAACCGGCCAAGGGGTGCGCCGATGCAGAAATGCGCGCCAGCCCCGAAACTTGCGTTAACTTGTTTGAAGCGTTGTGGCTGGAATTGGTCTGCGGCCTCCCATCTTTGCGGGTCGCGGTTTGCCGCGGCGAGCAGGCAGGCGATGCGATCCCCGCGCGAAAACCTATGCGGGCCAATGTCGACATCTTCATAAACATATCGCGTAAACATATGCAGGGGCGGGTCATAACGGAGCATTTCTTCGACGGTTTTTTCGATCGTATCTGACGTCACCACCTCTGCCGAAAAATCGTTCTGGAGCATGGCTTTGAGGCCGTTACCTAACGTATGAACCGTTGCCTCATGCCCCGCGTTTAGCAATAAAACACAGGTCGCAATTAGCTCGTCGGTTGACAGTTTTTCGCCGTCTTCTTCTGCGGCAATCAGGTGGGTAATCAAATCGTCTTGGGGTTTGTCACGCCGAAACGCGATATAGTCGCGCAAGAAGTCAGAAAACGCGCGGCCTGCAGTTGCCGCCGCAATTTCGTCTTCCGTGGTACGCCCCGCTTTATACATGCCAACAATCGCGTGGGACCAAGCGAGGAGGTCAGGTGCGCGCTCTTCTGGCACGCCTAAAAATCGCGCGATAACGATGACGGGAAGTGGTTCGGCAAAATGCTTGATGAGGTCAAATTCCCCCTCAGGCAAGCGGTCGATTAACTCATGTGCAAGCTGAGCGATTTCTGGCCCCAAAGAGGCAATGCGGCGACTGGTGAAGGCGCGTAAAACGAGGCCGCGCAAGCGGGTGTGACGCGGCGGCTCCAATTCCAACATCGAGTGGTTCTCGATAGCCCAAAATCCAGCCTGATGGGCAGGGGGGGCAACAGCCATTTCGGCTGGAACTTCGCGGCCCATACGACGGTCGCGCAGGATCGCATTTACTGCAGCATAGGAAACAGCACAGGGCATGTCATAGTCGGTCCAATGAAACATTGAGCCACATTCCCGCGCGCGTTCGTAAAATGGATAGGGGTCTTGAACAAATGCGGGGTCTGTTGGCGATTGGGAAAGTGTTTTCATGGAAGCCTCGTGAAGTTGAAAACCCAACCTTTCAAATGCGGGTGGTCAAGGCAAGGGCGGATGCCTATCCTGTGGCAAAAGGGGAGCCTATGCCACGTCGTTTTGGTGCAATTATCGCGTATTTATGTGCCGTTACCGGATTTTCGGCGCTGGTTTGGTGGTTTGCTTTTACGGCGGCCCTTACGCCGCTGGCGGAACGTGGACACGCGGACCTTTCGCTTGCATCGGATCGGTTGGTGGGGGAGTTGCAAAGGTTTCAGCAGGTTGGGGTTTTGCTCGCAGATCATCCGTCGCTTTTGAGTCTTGCAAAAGGCGGAGTCGACCCAGACACTTTTTCAGTTTTGCTCGAAGCTGCGGACAAAACAGGCCCGCTTGAGATATTTTTGGTGGGGGCTAATGGCGAGGTTTTGGCAAGCTCTGAAGGGGTAAAGACCAACGAGAGAAACCAAAACTCAAAGGCATATTTTCAGCGTGCGATGGATGGTGCCTTGGGGGCATCCCATTTTTTAATCGAGGATATAGGCGCGCGAATTTTCTATTTTTCTGCGCCGCTGCTCGCGGGAGGTGCCCCCTTTGGCGCGGTGGTTGTCAAAGTCGATATCGAGGCCGTTGAGGAGAGTGATTGGCGAGGGGATCCGCAGGCGATCTTCTTCACGGATGAGGCGGGTGTGGTCTTTGTTTCAAACCGTTCAGAACTGCTGTTTCGGGAACGCAACGCATTGATCCCCTTAGAGAACCCGCATCCGTTCCTTGAACATTCTACGCAGATTATTTCTGGCCATGAGATTTGGCGCACAAATGGGTGGCCGTATATCCCTGCGCGGGCTTTGCATTTGACGCAACCCGTACCGGTGATCGGGATGACGGGCGAAGTGTTGATTTCCACAGCGCCCGCAGAACGAAATGCATGGCTTCAAGCACTTGTGGCGGCGGCGCTTTGTGTGACGTTTGGCGCGTTTCTGTATCTGGCCTCTGAGCGCAGGCGAGGGTTGGCGGACCTTTTGGCAGTCGAAGCAGAAGCCAAAGCTGAGCTAGAGGGGCGGGTCCAATTGCGCACCCAAGAGCTCTCAAATGCGAACACGGATTTACGCCGTGAAATTACCGAACGCGAGGAGGCAGAATCCGCCTTGAAACAGGCGCAAGCCGATCTCGTTCAGGCTAGCAAACTCACCGCCCTTGGGGAAATGTCGGCAGGGATTAGCCACGAATTAAACCAACCACTGATGGCCATTCGCTCGTTTGCAGAAAACGCCGAGGTGTTTTTGGAGCGGGGGAATACCGAAGTTGCAGGCCAAAACCTCGCGAGGATTAGTGAATTGTCGCGCCGCATGGGGCGCATAATCAAAAACCTGCGTGCCTTTGCGCGGCAAGAATATGAGCCGATTACGAATGTCGACATTTGTTCCGTTGTTGATGCGGTTTTGGAGATGAGTGAAGAGAGACTTTTGCGGGAAGACATTGCCGTGGATTGGCAACGGCCCCAAACCAGCATTTGGGCGCGTGGTGGCGAGGTGCGTTTGCAGCAGGTTTTGACCAATCTTTTGGCCAATGCCGCGGATGCAATGGACGCGAGCGCGCTTAAGAAAGTATCCATTCGGATTGACACACAACCTGAGACTTGTCGCATCCATCTGCGTGATTTTGGCCCCGGAATTGACGCCCCCGAAAAGATTTTCGACCCGTTTTATTCGACCAAGAAAATTGGGGCCGCCGAAGGCATGGGGCTTGGGTTGAGTATCTCATATGGCTTGATCCAAAGCTTTGGGGGGAATATCCGTGGGCGTAACCATCTAGAGGGCGGCGCGGAATTCATTGTGGAATTGGCGGCGGCTCGAACCGGTGTGCAGGAGGAATAAGCGCGTGATTTCAAGGGTTTTGCTGGTAGATGACGATGCGCATGTGCGCGAAGCTTTGGGGCAAACACTCGCCTTGAACGATCTTGTACCGACACTTGCTGCGAGTTTTATCGAAGCAAAAGACCACATTTCGGCGGGCTTTCAGGGAGTTATACTAAGCGATATTCGGATGCCAGGAAAAGATGGGTTCCACCTTTTGGAATACACCCAGAATATTGATCCCGATTTGCCAGTTATCCTACTGACGGGCGAGGGCGATGTGCCGATGGCTGTGCGGGGTATTTCGGCGGGCGCGTTCGATTTTATTGAAAAACCCTGTGCGCCCCAAGACCTAGTGCTCGCTGTCCAAAAAGCATTACGCACGCGCAGTCTCGTACTTGAAAACCGTCGTCTGAAACAGCAGCTAGAAAAGGGGGATGCAGCAGAGCGGATGCTCTTTGGACAATCAAAGCCGGCGGATGAGTTGCGAAACCGCGTGCGCATCGTTGCGGCAACCAACGCGGATGTGTTGATCGCAGGTGTGACAGGTTCGGGCACGTCCAAAGTGGCAGAAGTGATCCACCTGTTATCCAACGTTGCGATGTCGACCTTTGATAAAATTGCAGCTTCGGAGTTGAGCGTCGATGCATTGGAAGGCGCGTTGGCCCAAGCGAAAGACGGAAGCCTGTTTATTGACGGTATTGCCTCCATGCCACCTGCAACACAGTTCGCGCTTTTGCAGCATATGGAGCAGGGTACGGGAGCGCGAATTTTGGCGGGCACGTACAAAGATTTGTCCGAATATGTTGAACATGGACGGTTTAATGAGGAGCTGTTTTTTCGCCTCGATGTGATGCGCGTGCGTATTCCAAGCCTGCGCGAGCGCCCGGAGGACATCCCCGTGCTGTTTCGTAATTATGTGCTTTTGGCTTGCGAACAGGCTGCGCTGCCGGTCCCTGAAATCACTCCGGAGGTTATCGCACGCCTTATGGCACAGGAATGGCCGGGGAATGCGCGCGCCTTGATGAATGCGGCAATGCGGTTTGCAATGGGGTTTGCCGAGGTCGACGTTGCGGATGATCTGGGCCTTGCTGAGCAGTTGTCGCGTGTTGAGCGCTCGTTGTTGACCGAGGCGCTGCGCAAGTACAAAGGCAACGCCAGTGAAGTCGCACGGGTTTTGAAACTGCCTCGCAAGACACTGTACGATAAGTTAACGCGTCACGGGATTCGTGCGGAAGTGTATCGATAAATCTGTGTGAAAAACCGCACAGTTCGGTTTTGACGGTGTGTGGAATTTCGCCAATTTGAGGAGCGCAATTAAAATAAATGATATTTTTAGAGATATAAGGCTTTGTTTTTTAAGTACTCTCTCCTAAAGGGACCCGCGGAGGTATTTTCCCTTGAACGTGCACTGTCTGCGCGTGTTTGGTGTGGCATGGTTCATTCGAGCCAACATAATCGGACTTTGGGAGGAGCCCCCGCATGAAATTTATTACTGCAACTGCCGCAATCGTGGCCGCATCTTTTACCGCTAACGCTGCCGCAGCGAGCTGTGAAGAAGGCGAAATCGTCATCAAATTCGCGCACGTAACCGCCGCCGTGAACCACCCGAAAGGGATCGCCGCTTCGTTGCTAGAAAGCCGCGTGAATGAAGAAATGAACGGCGTCGCCTGTATGGAAGTCTATCCGAATTCCACGCTGTATGATGACAACAAAGTTCTAGAAGCGATGCTGCAAGGCGATGTCCAACTGGCCGCGCCGAGCCTCTCAAAATTTGAGAAGTTCACCAAGCAATACCGCATTTTCGATCTACCCTTCATGTTCAAAAACGTCGCCGCCGTTGACGAATTCCAATTCTCAGATGCGGGCCAAGCGATGAAGGACTCCATGCAAAACCGTGGCCTTCAAGGGCTTCAATTCTGGCACAATGGCATGAAGCAATTGTCCGCGAACAAACCGCTTATTTTGCCAACAGATGCAGAAGGTCTAAAATTCCGGGTGCAATCAAGCGACGTGCTTGTTGCACAAATGGATGCCATCGGCGCTTCCCCACAAAAAATGGCTTTCGCAGAAGTTTACGGCGCGTTGCAGCAGGGCGTTGTTGATGGTCAAGAAAACACTTGGACCAACATCTTCGGCAAGAAGTTCTTTGAAGTTCAAGATGGTATCACCGAAACCAATCACGGTATTCTCGACTATATGGTCGTAGCGTCTGTGGATTGGCTGGACAGCTTGGATGCCGATGTGCGGGATCAACTCCTTACAATCCTTGAGGAAGTGACCGTCTCGCGCAATGCCGAGGCGACTATGCTTAACGAAGAAGCCAAAGCTAGTGTTATTGCTGCGGGGAGTGAAGTTCGCGAACTCACAGTTGAGCAGCGTGCCATTTGGGTCGAAGCAATGAAGCCTGTTTGGGAGCAATTCTCCGGCGACGTTGGACAAGAAAATATCGACGCAGCACAAGCGATCAACGCAGGTCTATAAGAACTTCTGGCGCGGAGAGCCTCGGCTTTTCGCGCCCTTTTTCCATCTAAATTTCCGTGTAAGTGCGGCAAAAAAGGGGGGCGGGGACATGCATTCCAATAAAGGCACAAGCCTAATTGATGAAATAGAAGAAACGTTAATCGCAATTATTCTAGGGGCAATGACCCTCATTACATTCGCCAATGTCGTGGTCCGCCAAATGGACGGCAACATTCTATGGGCGCTTGAATCGACTGTTTTCCTCTTTGGATGGCTTGTCTTGCTCGGGGCCTCTTATGCGGTCAAAAAGGGCGCACATCTGGGGGTTGATGCCGTTATCAATCTATTTCCAGCCAAAGGACGCCGAACGTTGGCGCTGATTTCTATCACAATTTGCATCGTTTTCTCGTTCTTGATGCTCAAAGGCGCGTGGGATTACTGGGCGAACTTCGCCAACCTTCCGGGCACAAACGGACGCTGGTTCCCACTGGGTTTTGAAGACTCGTTCCGTGGCAAAGGTTGGTACGAAACCAACGACATCCCACATCCCGCATTTCTAGGCTGGATGGAGGGCTTTTTTAACGAAGGCGTCGCGTATGAAAAATTACCGCGCCTCGTGCCCTACATGGTCCTTCCGCTGTCTATGGCCTTGTTGTTATTCCGCTATATTCAGGTTGGTGTCTCGGTTTGGCGGGGCGATATTGATCGGATTGTGGCCAGCCACGAAGTTGAAGATGAAATCGCAGAAGTGCGGGAACGCCTTGGGGAGCACGGCTAATGGAAGTCTCAATTCTATTTATTATGGTCGTTGGTCTGATGTTGATCGGCGTGCCAATTGCGATCTCTCTGGGGATGAGTTCTGTGCTGTTTTTGCTCTGGTTCTCAGACAGTTCCATGGCCTCCGTCGCACAGACTTTGTTCAGCGCCTTTGAGGGGCACAGTACCCTCCTTGCGATCCCGTTCTTTATTTTGGCCTCAACCTTCATGTCCACAGGAGGGGTCGCGCTGCGGATCATTCGCTTCTCGATCGCTTGTGTCGGGCATATGCGGGGCGGTTTGGCGATTGCAGGGGTGTTCTCGTGCATGATTTTCGCAGCGCTTTCGGGCAGTAGCCCCGCGACGGTCGTTGCCATTGGTTCCATTGTGATCGGGGCCATGGTGAAAGCGGGTTATACCAAAGAGTTCGCCGCGGGCGTGATTTGTAACGCAGGGACGCTTGGGATCTTGATCCCGCCATCGATTGTGATGGTTGTCTATGCTGCGGCGGTGGATGTTTCCGTCGGGCGGATGTTCCTTGCGGGGGTCATTCCAGGCCTGATGGCGGGTTTTATGCTCATGATCGCGATCTATGTCATGGCGCGCATCAAGAACATGCCGAAGGGCGAATGGGCTGGTTGGCGTGAAGTCGGGGCTAGCTTTCACGAGGCGGGTTGGGGTTTGTCCTTGATTGCGGTTATCATGCTTGGGATTTATGGCGTTCCCGGGCTTTATCCAGCGATATTTACCCCCACAGAGGCGGCCGCTGTTGCCTCAGTTTATGCCTTTCTAATCGCGAATTTCGTATACCGCGACATGGGACCGTTGGCAACTGAGGGCGAAGGCAAAAACAAAAGCCTGCTGAAAAAACCACACACACTCGTGACGGCTTTTTTCCACCGTGACACGCGAGATGCGCTCTTTGAAGCGGGTAAGTTGACGGTAACGTTGATGTTTATCATTTCGATGGCTTTGATCCTGAAACATGTTTTGACAGACGAGCAAGTACCCCAAAACGTGGCTAAAGCGATACTTGCGGCTGGATTCGGCCCCATTATGTTCCTTGTCGCCGTGAACGTGATCCTTCTGATCGGGGGGCAATTTATGGAGCCGTCCGGTCTTTTGATGATTGTCGCACCACTGGTGTTTCCAATCGCGATGGAACTTGGGATTGATCCCATTCACTTGGGTATCATCATGGTCGTGAATATGGAAATTGGGATGATTACACCGCCAGTTGGGCTGAACCTTTTCGTGACGTCCGGCGTCGCGGGAATGCCGATGATGAGCGTTGTGCGCGCAGCTTTGCCGTTCCTTGCGGTGTTGTTCGTCTTCCTGATTATCGTGACCTATGTGCCGATCATTTCGACCTTCTTGCCTGATCTGATGATGGGGCCGGAAATTATCACCAACTAACCGCAAATGCGGTGGCGCGGCAGGCCAAAACCTGCCGCGCCCATGGTATTCGGTAGCCGTGCCTTTGGCACGGCGGTTGCGTTTGTAAGGACGTGTTTCGTCTAAAGTCAGGCCAGAGAAAGGGCCGAAATAATCCCGTTGAAATCAGATGCCTTAAGAGAAGCGCCACCAACGAGGGCCCCGTCCACATTGGACGTTGCGAATATATATTCAGCATTTGAGGGCTTTACGGAGCCGCCGTACAGGAGGCGTATGGATTCTGCTGTTTCTGTGCCAAAGCGGTTGGCAAGTTCCGCGCGGATGAAATCATGGACTTCTTCGATTTGTTCAAGGGTTGGGATAAGGCCTGTCCCGATGGCCCATACGGGTTCGTATGCGATCACAGTGTTGCCACCCGTCGCAGCATTTGGGGTGGAATGGGTCAGTTGATCTGCAATAACAGCGAGGGTTTCACCCACTTCACGTTGCGCCAAAGTTTCGCCAATGCAAATAACAGCAATGAGGTTTTGATCCCACGCCGCCGCAGTTTTAGCAGCAACAATTGCATTGCTTTCGCCATGATCTGTGCGCCGCTCTGAGTGCCCCGTCAAAACATAGGTCGCCCCAGCGTCAGCGAGCATAGCAGCCGATACATCGCCTGTATGTGCGCCATTTTGAGCGGCGTGACAGTCTTGGCCACCGATTGCGATTTTGGCATTGGATTGGGCCGCGCGTGACACAAGAGGCGCTGGCGGACAGATCAGAACGTCTATGTTTTCGGGGGACACAAGGTTCGCCAACTCGGACAGATTTGCACCGGTCCCGTTCATTTTCCAATTTCCTGCGGCAAGTTTTCTGCGCATTTTGGCAGTCTCCAGTCGGTTAAATGTTATAACGGGCCGAGGAGATTGCTAGCGGATCAAGACGGGGTTGGGAAGTGTGGCCTTTAAAACCTGCAGAATTTTTTCAATGCAGGAGGGCAAAGCGGTTTGAAATCCCAGTGGGAAAACCCGAAGCCCTAAGCTCCGGGAATTGTCAAACCTTGCGCGGCCATCTCTTCTACGTCCGCGAATTTAATCGATTCTCCACAACCACAGGCGTCAACAACATTGGGATTGATGAATTTAAAACCCGCTTCTAGCAAGGATACTTCATAATCAATTTTGGTTCCAAAAAGAAACATTTGCGCCATTGGGGCGATCATCACAACGGCATCGCCCTCGCGGATCACTTCGTCATGCGGGTTTAATTCGGACACATATTCCATCGTATATTCCATGCCCGCACAGCCGCCTTTTTTGACCCCAATGCGCAGCCCTTCCGACCCGTCCCGCGCCATCAAACGCGAAATCTGTGCGATGGCTGAAGGGGTCATCGTCACCGCGTTTTTGCCGGGAATGCCAAACATATTCTTTTCCTACTCAAATTCCTTAAGGTGGTACCTTACAAAAATGGGGTTACATGAACCCAAGTTCAAGGCGTGCTTCGTCGCTCATCATTTCCATACCCCAGGGTGGCTCCCATGTGAGATCAACTTCTATCGATTTTACACCGGGTAGGGATTCGATGGCTTCGGCTACCCAGCCGGGCATTTCACCAGCCACAGGACACCCCGGTGCCGTGAGGGACATGATGACGCTTGTGTCACCTTCCTCATTGATTTCAATCGTATAAATCAGACCCAAATCGTAAATATTTACAGGGATTTCAGGGTCATAAACTGTGCGGCACGCATCCACAATCGAGTCATAAAGCGCGTGTTCGCTACTGGATGGTTTGATCAAAGGAGCCCCTTCGATCGGGGATTGAGAAGTCGCGTCCATTTTGGGCCTCATTTATAATAGTTGACCAATTATATAGGGATAACGAAGCAAACGTCCAGAGGGGCTCGTACCCAATGTTGTGACCGGACTCCCCAACGCTCATAAAGGCAGGAAGGTGCTTTGTTTTTTCTGACGTAAAACAAAATGAGTGGTGCTCGAACGCACAATACCGAGGCTCAAAATGCCTTTCATCAGGAAGGTTTCAAGGTCCTCTGGGTCTTTTGCGACGATTTTAAGCAGATAATCATCTGAGCCTGTGATCGAAGCACATTCGACGATTTGTTCTTCGCGGGCAACAAATGCATCAAAAGCGTCTATTGTCGTTTGAGTATGATCTAAAAGGGAAATATGAATATAGGCCTGTGTATTGAGGCCAATTTTTCGGGCGTCCAGAATGGCGGTATATTGTGCAATTGTGCCGTTTTCCTCCAGCTTTCGAACGCGGCGCCAACAAGGGGATGTCGAGAGGTTCACTTCGCGGGCGAGATCTTGCAGACTCATTTTTCCATCACGCTGGAGCGCGGCTAATATGGCGATGTCGTGGGAATCTAAAGCATCCATTTGGTGGTGATTTCCAGTTACTTTGACTTTTGAGGGAAGATTTGCCTCATTATTGCGCTAAAGACAGGTTTGAAGCAAGATTTTTCCCCTCGTTTGTGAAATCCTTCTTATAGCGAAGAGGAGGCCGCAAGTGACCAAAATGAGTGCATATTCTGCAAAAATTCCCGACGAAATGGGGCACATCGCTTATTCTGAGGAAGAAGATGGCGTTTGGCGCGACCTTTATGCAGTCCAAGAGTTACCCGTTCACAGACATATGGCCGAGCCGTATTTGCGGGGGTTAAAGGTCTTGGATTTGCCACATGATCGCGTTCCACAATGCAACGAGGTTTCCGACCGGCTGCGTGACTTGACCGGTTGGCAAGTGGCACCCGTGCCTGCACTCATCGGTTTTGGGCGATTCTTTGGAATGTTGGCGGATAAAACCTTCCCCGCGGCCTCGTTTATTCGTAGCCGCAAGGATTTCGACTACATCGAAGAGCCTGATATTTTTCACGAGATTTTCGGGCACACGCCGCTTTTGGCCGATCCGCGGATTGCGCGTGTGTCTCAGGCCATTGGTAAAGCGGGTCTAAAGGCCGAGGCTAAGGACTATAGTTGGCTGATCCGGCTGTATTGGTTTTCGATTGAATTTGGCCTTTTACAGCAAGGGCAGGGCGTGAAGGCTCTAGGGTCAGGGCTGGCGTCGTCGCCCACCGAGCTTGCCTATTCGGTCAGTTCCGAGGTGCCAGAGCGGCGGGAGTTTAATCTGCTCGACGTGCTGCGCACCCCTTATCGGATTGATATTCATCAGCCAGTCTATTTCGTGATACAATCGATTGAGGAGCTGGAGGAAATGTCGGAGCGCGATCTGCTGGCGGATGTGCGAGTCGCACAATCCATGGGCCTCTTTGCTCCGACTTACCCAGAAAAAGCCGCGTCCTAGGCGCAGATATGGAGCGAAATTATGACGGAAGTTTGCATGTTGAGTGACAAGTCCTGCGCACCTTGCCAAGGGATTGGCGAAGCGATGGAATTGAGCGCCGCACAAGGAATGATGGCGCAATTAGCGGACGGGTGGGTGTTGGCCGACGATGGCAAAAGCTTGACCCGCGAATACACGTTCAAGGGATTTGCCAAGGCCGTCTATATGGCTAACACGGCAGCGTTTTTGGCGGACCAACAGGGGCACCACCCCGACGTGAGTTTTGGGTGGGGGTATTGTCGGGTTTTGTTCACCAGTCACGAGTTGGGCGGATTGTCGGAGAATGATTTCATTTGCGCCGCCAAGCTCGATCAAATGGTGGCCGTCACTGCGAGAGCTTGAGGGCAAAGCGGCCTGTTTGGGAAAATAGCTTGGCATTCGACGTAAATTCCCTACAAGGGCCAATTCCATACTTTGTGGTCCACTAGGGGCCGTTCCGAATCCAAATCGAGTGCCAAAATGACGCAAAAGTTCACCTTTGATCTGCAAGCCACCGACGGACAAGCCCGCACGGGTGTGATTTCCACGCCACGCGGTGACATTCGCACACCGGCGTTTATGCCCGTTGGGACGGCGGCGACGGTCAAGGCGATGTTGCCCGAAAGCGTGGCGGCGACGGGGGCGGATATCCTTTTGGGGAATACCTATCATTTGATGCTGCGCCCCACAGCGGAGCGGATTGACCGTTTGGGTGGGCTGCATAAATTCATGAACTGGGATAAGCCGATCCTCACGGACAGCGGCGGATTTCAGGTGATGAGCCTCGCGGGTCTACGTAAAATGAGTGAGGAGGGGGTTAAGTTTTCCTCTCACATTGACGGGTCCAAACATATGTTGACACCCGAGCGCTCGATGGAAATTCAGAAACTTCTCGGCTCCGATATCGTCATGTGTTTTGACGAATGCCCCGCGTTGCCAGCGACCGATGCCGAAGTTGCGAAATCAATGCAAATGTCGATGCGGTGGGCGCAACGTTCACGCGATGCCTTTGGCGACCGTCCGGGGTACGCGTTGTTTGGTATCCAACAAGGCGGCGTCACGCAGGATTTGCGGGCAGAAAGCGCGGAAAAACTGCGCGAAATTGGGTTTGATGGCTATGCTGTTGGCGGCCTTGCCGTGGGCGAGGGGCAGGAGGCGATGTTTGGGGTGCTGGACTATGCGCCCGACATGTTGCCCACCGACCGTCCGCGTTATTTGATGGGCGTCGGTAAGCCCGATGATATCGTTGGGGCCGTGGCGCGGGGCATCGATATGATGGACTGTGTCCTTCCCAGCCGTTCTGGTCGCACGGGTCAATTGTTCACGCGCAATGGGGTGATTAATATCAAAAACGCGCGCCACGCGGATGACCCACGCCCCTTGGATGAAGCTTGCACATGCCCCGCCTGTTCCAACTATTCCCGCGCCTATTTGCATCATGTTTTCCGCTCGCAAGAGATGATCTCGGGGATGCTTTTGACGTGGCACAATCTGCACTATTTCCAAGAGTTGATGTCGGAAATGCGCGCGGCTATTGCTGTCGGCGCTTTTGAGGCGTTCCAAAAGAAATTCCACGAAGATCGGGCGGCAGGAGACATTGAGCCGCTCTAGATGGGCCTTCAAGATTCAACTCCTGCGCGAAAATGTGCTGAAGGTGAATAATTCGTGAAGTCCCCGTGATTATTGCCAAAAAACGTGGATATCTGCGGATTAACATCTAATTTGGCTGAAAACCCTGAGGGCACGCGTGTTTGTGCCCTTGAAATAAGCCCCACATAAAGGCATTCTTACCCAAAGCTTTGCCGGAAACGGTTGAAAGTTCGGGGACAGGCCCCCAACTATAAATCCGACACGGAGAAGATACCGGTTGCCGCCAAGCGGGGCCATTTCTTCTTGCTAATAATAAGGACTGAACATGCACGAGCAACTTAATTCCTCTTATCCCGTACTTCCATTGCGCGATATTGTGGTGTTTCCACATATGATTGTGCCGCTTTTCGTTGGTCGCGATAAATCTGTCCGCGCCCTCGAAGAAGTGATGGCCGATGACAAACACATTCTTCTCGCAAGCCAGATCGATCCCGCTGTGGATGATCCGGATAGCGACGGAATCTACAAAGTTGGCGTTTTGGCCAACGTGCTGCAACTGTTGAAATTGCCCGACGGGACCGTGAAGGTTTTGGTCGAGGGTATTCAGCGCGTGCGCATTAACGAATATCTCGAGAATGCTGAATTCTTTGAAGCAACGGCGGAGTTCCTTGAAGAGGTACCCGGCGAAGAAGACATGATTGAAGCCCTTGTGCGTTCGGTTGGCGAAGAATTCCAGCGCTATGCAAAGGTTAAGAAAAACATCCCCGAAGAAGCGCTCGCCGCTGTATCCGACGCCTCGGATAGCGCAAAGCTTGCCGACCTTGTGGCCGGTCATTTGGGGATCGAAGTCCAACAAAAGCAGGAGCTTTTGGAAACCTTGCCGATCGACGTGCGGCTTGAAAAGGTTTATGGCCTCATGCAGGGCGAAATGTCTGTGCTTCAGGTCGAGAAAAAGATCAAAACCCGCGTCAAAACCCAAATGGAGCGCACCCAGCGCGAATACTATTTGAATGAGCAAATGAAAGCCATTCAGAAAGAATTGGGCGACGGCGACGAAGAGCAAGACGAAGTTGCAGAGCTTGAAGAACGCATTGCCAAAACCAAATTCTCCAAGGAAGCGCACGAAAAGGCGAATGCGGAGCTGAAGAAGCTCAAAAACATGAGCCCAATGTCAGCCGAGGCAACGGTTGTGCGCAACTATCTCGACTGGATGCTGTCCATTCCGTGGAACAAGCGTAGCAAGGTTAAAAAAGACCTAGCGGCGGCTGAAAAAGTGCTCGACGATGATCACTATGGCCTCGAAAAAGTTAAAGAACGCATTGTGGAATACCTTGCCGTTCAGCAACGCAGCAAGAAGCTGAAGGGCCCCATTCTTTGCCTCGTTGGCCCTCCAGGGGTGGGGAAAACCTCGCTCGGAAAATCGGTTGCCAAGGCCACGGGGCGTGAGTTCATTCGCATCAGCCTTGGCGGCGTGCGCGATGAAAGCGAAATCCGTGGCCACCGCCGGACGTATATTGGCTCCATGCCGGGTAAAATCATTCAGGCTTTGAAAAAGGCCAAAACGTCGAACCCGCTAATTTTGCTCGATGAGATCGACAAGATGGGCCAAGATTTCCGTGGCGATCCCGCGTCTGCTATGCTGGAAGTGCTTGATCCGGAACAAAACTCCACATTTGTGGATCACTATCTTGAGGTCGAATATGACCTTTCTGATGTGATGTTCCTGACAACCTCGAACAGCTATAATATGCCGGGTCCGCTCTTGGACCGGATGGAAATCATTCCGCTTGCGGGTTACACAGAAGATGAAAAAGCCGAGATCGCCAAGCAACATTTGATCTCAAAGCAGATCAAAAATCATGGTCTTCGCAAAAATGAATTTGAGGTCACAGATGGGGCGCTCATGGACATTTTGCGGTACTACACACGGGAAGCTGGTGTGCGGAACCTTGAGCGTGAGTTGGCGAAATTGGCACGTAAAGCTGTGACCATGATTGTGCGCAAAAAGGAAGAAATCGTGCGTGTGACCTCCGACAACCTGTCTGAGTTCCTTGGCGTGCGGCGTTTCCGCTATGGTTTGGCCGAAGAAGAAGACCAAGTTGGTGTTGTAACGGGCCTTGCTTGGACCAGTGTTGGCGGTGAACTGCTCTCGATCGAAGCGCTTAAATTGCCTGGCAAGGGTCGGATGAAAACAACCGGCAAATTGGGCGACGTGATGAAGGAAAGCATCGAAGCTGCGAGTAGTTTTGTGCGCTCCATTAGTCCCGAAATTGGGGTGAAGCCACCGGTGTTCGAGAAAATCGACATCCACGTGCACGTTCCAGAGGGCGCGACTCCAAAAGACGGGCCAAGCGCTGGTGTTGGCATGGTGACGTCGATTGTGTCTGTGTTGACGGGAATCCCTGTGAAAAAGGACATCGCCATGACCGGCGAGGTCACGTTGCGCGGCAATGTGTTGCCCATTGGCGGCTTGAAAGAGAAGCTATTGGCGGCGTTGCGGGGCGGGGTGAAAACCGTTCTCATTCCAGCAGAAAACGAAAAAGATCTGGTGGATATTCCGAACAACGTCAAAGATGGTTTGACGATTATTCCGGTGTCGCATGTGAGCGAAGTTCTGAAACACGCTTTGGTCTCTAAGCCGGAGCCGATTTTGTGGGATGAAGAAGCCGAGGAAGCTGCGCGGTTGGCGTCAATTGCAAGTCAAAGCAGCAATCCGAACCACCCAGTCGCACACTAAGACTAACACCTAAGAAGTTTTAGGGCGTCGAGAAATCGGCGCCCTTTCCGCATGCGCTGTGTTGCGTTTTTGAAATATCTCTTTGAATACTATGCGGTTTCTTTCGAATGAGTAGATTGTTAAGGAGGGATCAGATACGCTGTTCCCATAATCGAAACAATTGGACAGCCTCATGACCACATCTAGCAAAAAAACAACATTGAGCGAAAAAGCCACCACGGTTGGGCCAAAATCTGTCCCAACAGAGGGAACCGCTCCTCGCACGGTGGAGGGTGTTACTCCTTCGGAGAACGTCACAGAGCGCGCTCCCGAGATGAAAAAGAACGATTTGATCGATCGCATCATTGCCAAGAACGGTATGAAGCGAAAAGACGTTAAGCCATTGGTCGAAACCCTGCTTTCCGTTCTTGGAGAGGCGATTGGCAAGGGCGAAACGCTCAACCTTCAGCCCATGGGCAAGCTTGTCATTAAGAAAACAAAAGATATGCCCAATGCAACAGTGACCGTCTGCCGCATTCGGCGCTCCAAATCGCTTTGATCGCTTGGTTCTTCGAAAAGTGGCCATAATCGAGGCCGCTTAGTCCGTGGGACATCCAAGGTTTTCGTACTTTCTTTAGAACCAAAAAGATCGCGTTGGGTTGCCCTCCCTTTGCGTTGGGTTGCCCTCCCTTTGCAGGGGCGTTAGCCGTTTGAAAAAACACAAAGTACGAGGCCCCAATGTCGAAATTCCCTCCTATATTCATATTGCGGCACGGCCAGACCGAATGGAATCTTGGGCATCGGTTGCAGGGATCGCTGGATTCTCCTCTGACTGCGCGTGGCAAGGAGCAAGCGGTCGTGCAGCAACGCCTTCTGGCGGGGGTGTTCGCGCGAGAAGCGGCGCAAGTTGTGGTGAGTCCCCTCGGACGAACCCGTCAAACCGCCGAGATTGCCCTGCGCGGTCATAAGCTTGTTTCCCCTCCAAGATTCGATCCACGTATTGCTGAAATTTCGGCGGGGCTCTGGGAAGGTTTGGAACGCAGCGAAATCAAGCGGCTTTGGCCAAGTTCTTGCCAAGCACCCTGTGATTTCGAGTATTATACGGGGGCGATAAACGGGGAGGGCGTTGATAAACTTCGCAAAAGGTGCACTGCGTTTCTCAACGAACTTACCACGACAACTGTTCTCATAACGCACGGAATTTGCTCAGTAATGTTGCGAGGAATCCTTTGTGGGTTGGACCATCAGGCGATGTGCAAGTTGCCACTGACTCAAGGATGTATCTTTGAAGTTCGCGATGGCGTGGAAGTAATTTTGCAAGAAGCAAAATAATCGCATTTTTGCTCTTGCATCCCCCCATGTGCCTAGGCTAATTAGCGCTTACCGGGTCGTTAGCTCAGTTGGTAGAGCGCTTCGTTTACACCGAAGATGTCGGGAGTTCGAGCCTCTCACGACCCACCATTTATCCCAAAGTACCGTATGAATTTCAAAACGCATCATCTGTTGATGCCTGTTTGACGTCGAGCTATTTCAACGGTTTTCCCTGCTGTTATGGGGCAATTAGAGCTTCGGTTTACTGAAAAAATAAGCCTGAAAATATTTGTTCACTTTCCTTGCTCTTTTCGGACGAACGCGGCTTGACGCCAGCAACCGCGCACCCTAAAAGCAGCCTCACGCTTGGGTAGTTACTCAAGAGTGCAGCACGCGGTTGTAGCTCAGCTGGTTAGAGTACCGGCCTGTCACGCCGGGGGTCGCGGGTTCGAGCCCCGTCAACCGCGCCACTGCACTTTTGGAAGACGCCCGTTGCGATGCGCGGTTGTAGCTCAGCTGGTTAGAGTACCGGCCTGTCACGCCGGGGGTCGCGGGTTCGAGCCCCGTCAACCGCGCCACTTTCCTTTTCTCAAAGTAAAATTTTCGCCGCAGGGCATATTACGCCACTTAAGCGTTCCTAGGTTCCGCAGAAGGTCGCATAGACGCGTTCATCGTCCTTTGGGGCGTCCATGAGCGTTTTATCCTCGGGCCGCTCGTATGGGGTGCTTAGTGCTGCGTGGAGGGCCGCGAAGGGCGCGAGGTCGCCTGTTACTGCAGCTTGGATCGCTTGTTCGACGCGGTGATTGCGGGGAATGACGGCTGGGTTTGCGCGGGCCATCACTGATTCTGGATCGCTCTCCGATTCAAGGCGCTCTTTCCAGCGAATCTCCCAGTTCTCAAAACCTGTGGGGTCGCTGAATAACGCGGCGCTCCCTCCATGCGACAGTGACCAGAAAAACAGCGTAAAATCAACTTCCTCGGCGGCCATGATTCCAAGCAAATCGACGAGAAGAGGGCGGTCGGAGGCTTTGGCCGCATCAAACCCAATTTTCTTGCCAAACACGGAGAGCCACGCGCGATGAAAACGCGGAACAAAGCTGTTTACGGCTTGGGTCGCTTGGGCAATGGCCTCGTCTTGTGGGCCCATAATTGCAATCAAGCTGCTTGCGAATTGTGCGAGATTCCATGCGGCAATATCGGGCTGGCTTTGATAAGCATAGCGCCCCTGCTGGTCGATGGACGAAAACACGCGCGCGGGATCAAATCCGTCCATGAAGGCACAGGGGCCATAGTCGATGGTGATTCCACCCACGTGGCAATTATCGGTGTTCATCACGCCATGAATAAAGCCCAAACCCATCCATTGAGCCACAAGATCAGCTTGCGCGTTGACGGCGGCTTGCAAGAGGTCAAGCGGGCCATCAACTTCGGGATAGTGGCGTGCGATGGCCATGTCCGTCAGGAGGGTAAGCGCTTCGGTGTCGTTGCGGTAGGCGAAGTATTGAAAGGTGCCGACGCGCAAGTGACTGCTGGCAACCCGTGTGAGAATAGCGCCGGGGAGGGCTGTTTCGCGTTGAACGCGCTCCCCCGTCGCGACAATGGCGAGGGCCCGCGTTGTGGGGACGCCGTAGGCATGCATTGCTTCGCTCACGAGGAATTCCCGCAAGACGGGGCCAAGCCACGCGCGACCATCGCCGTTGCGCGAATAGGGGGTGGGGCCAGAGCCTTTGAGCGCGATATCAAACCGTGCGCCGGAGGGGGTGAGGACTTCGCCCAGAAGATGCGCGCGCCCATCGCCAAGGCGTGGGACGAAGTTGCCAAATTGGTGTCCGGCATAGGCCTGCGCGATGGGCTGCGAGCCTTCGGAAATGGCATTGCCTGAGAGCATGTTGAGCAGGTTGTCGCTGTGGAACAGATCTTCGGAAAGCCCAAGCTCCAGCGCGAGTTCCTGATTGAGCGCCAACAGTTCCGGCGCGCCAACCGGAGTTGGGGCTGTTTCCGCGAACATCGTTTTAGGGAGGCGCGTATAAGAGTTATCAAATTTAAACAGTGCCATACGCGCGCCTCTTAATGTTATTTCAGTCTAAAGCCGCCCGATGCGCTCCGTTAAAAGAGCGAAAAACCCATCGGCGTCAATCTCGCTCATGAAGGTAGCATTCGGTGCGCGGTCCGTCACCCCCCACCAATCGGCGACCGTCATTCCAAGAGTAAGTTCGGAGGTGGTTTCGATCTCGACATTAACGAAACGGCCCTGAAATAACTCGGGCTTAATCAAATAAGCGATGACGCAGGGATCGTGGAGCGGCGCCCCGAGGGAGCCGTATTTTTCTTTGTCAAAACGTTCAAAGAAGTCCGTCCATTCGGCGACCATTTTCCCAGGAGCAGTACCTAGCGCGCGAAAAGCGTCTACCCGCGCGCTTGTGGTCAAAGCTTTGTGGGTGACGTCGAGGGGCATGACTGTGATCTTCACGCCAGATTTGAAAACAATATCAGCGGCTTCTGGGTCGACGTAGATGTTGAATTCTGCGGCGGGAGTGATGTTTCCTACTTCAAAGTACGCACCGCCCATCAAGACGATCTCTTGGACACGCGCAATGATATCGGGCGCTTTTTCAAACGCCAAGCCGATGTTGGTGAGGGGACCGAGCGGGCAAAGCGTAACGGTACCAGCGGGTTCCGCGCGCAGGGTTTCGATGATGAAATCCACGGCATGACCCGCAGTCAGCGCCATCGTCGGTTCAGGCATCACCGGGCCATCAAGACCGGTTTTTCCGTGCACATGCTCTGCGGTGACCAATGGGCGTTTCATTGGCGCGTCGCAGCCCGCAAAAACCTTTGTGTCGGGCTTTCCCGCCAATTCACAAACTATGCGCGCGTTCTTTTCTGTGAGCGGCAAGGGCACGTTGCCAGCGACAGCAGTTATCCCCAAAACGGTTATGTCTTCAGGGCTTCCGAGCGCCAAAAGGATGGCGACGGCGTCGTCTTGGCCGGGGTCGGTATCGATGATGATTTTGCGGGGCGTTTTATGTGCATTCATTAACTTGGCTTCCTATCGTGAAGTCGAAGATTGCGCAGACAAACACGGATTTGCAAGTAAAGACTTGGCTATAAATGCAAACACCCCCGCACAATTGGCAGGGGTGTTTTCGTTTGGTCAGACCGAATATTAACCGTCAAAATCTACTGTTTCCGCGAGGCGAATGGCCTGTGCGCGCAACTGTGCGATTTCCATCAAGTTGGTCTCGTCTGCGGTGAATTCACCCCATCTTGCAACAACAGGATCGACGCTTGTTCCCGGTGCTATTGGGTATTCAAAATTCTTCGCAGCGTAGATTTCTTGAGCTTTGGAGGACGCCAAGAATTCCATGAATTTCACGGCATTGTCCCTGTTTGGTGCATATTTCGTCATCGCGACACCAGAGATGTTGACGTGTGTGCCAGAGCCTTCAAACGTTGGGAAAACGATATCAACTGAGTCGGCCCATGCCTTTTGTTCCTCGTCGGCCAACATTTGGCCCATGTAATAAGTGTTGCCGATCGCGATGTCGCATTCTGCGGCCCAAATCGCCTTGATCTGTGCGCGGTCGTTGCCTTGGGGTTTGCGCGCGAGGTTGGCTTTTACACCTTCAAGCCATGTGGTGACATAGGCCTCGTCATGGTGCGAAAGCATGGCTGCGATCAACGCTGTGTTATAGGCGTGCGTTCCAGAACGGGTACAGATGCGCCCCTTCCATTTCGGATCTGCGAGGTCCTCATAGGTTGTGACTTCGCCGTCAGCGACACGTTCTTTGGACGCATAGATGACGCGGGCTCGGGTGGTAAGGCCAAACCATTCATTGTTTTCACCGCGAAGGTTAGCAGGGATATTGGCGGTGAGGATTTCGCTCTCGACAGGTTGGGTGAGGCCCGCTTCGATGACCGAATTCAAACGCGCAATATCGACCGTCAAAATGACATCAGCGGGGGTGCGATTGCCTTCGGCGGTCAGTTTTTCAACCATGCCTTTTTCAAGGAAAGCGACGTTCACGTCGATGCCTGTTTCCGCGGTAAAAGCTTCTGTGAGGGGGGCGATCAGTTCTGGTTGACGATAGGAATAGACATTCACTTCGTCGGCAAGAACGGGGGAAGCGAGGGCCAAAGTGGCAAGCGTAGTGATCAGGCGCATGGTATCTCCGAGTAAAAAGGTGCGAATTGTATGAGGGCTTTTAATCTGACTAAAACACTCAGGTCAAGAGTGGAGTGGATAATACCCCACTAAAATAATCGGAATAATTGTCGCGGGTAGATTACCCTGTTGTAACTGCGCGCTTTTCTAGGCGTTTCACAGCATCCCACAACGCGTCCATTTCAGCCAGATTGGACTCGACCGGAGTTTTTCCCTGCTCCGCAAGTAGGGCTTCGATCCCCTCAAAGCGCCGTGTAAATTTGGCGTTTGCAGCACGGAGCGCGGCCTCTGGGTCGACTTTCATATGGCGGGCAACATTGGCCATGACGAAAAGCAAATCCCCGAATTCTTCTTCAACTTCGGTTTGGGTAAGCTCTGCGCGTGCCTCGGCGAGTTCGTGGGTTTCCTCAACAACCTTATCCAAAACCTGCGAAATATCGGGCCAATCAAAGCCGACCCGCGCCGCACGCTTTTGCAATTTCACAGCCCGCAGCAGGGCAGGAAGCCCAACGGCCACTCCCTCCAGAGCACCTTTTTGTTCTTTGTCGGAACGCTCGGCGGCCTTGATTTTTTCCCAATCAACTGTTTGTTGCGCTGCAGATTTGTCGCGGCTTTCGTCACCAAAAACATGCGGGTGGCGGGCGATCATCTTGTCGCTGATGTTTTGGGTGATGCTTTGGAAGGTGAAATCTCCGGCCTCGGCCCCGATTTGCGCTTGAAACACGACTTGAAGGAGTAAATCGCCTAATTCGCCCTCAAGTTCCGCAATGTCACCTCGTTCAATTGCGTCGGCAACCTCATAGGCCTCTTCGATCGTATAAGGGGCGATACTGGCGTAATCCTGTTCGACATCCCAAGGGCAGCCCGTTTCGGGGTCTCTTAGACGCTCCATTATGGCCAAAAGTCGTGAAATTTCGCCATTTGACGTCAGGAGAGGTTGTTGTGCCATTGCAGCGCCCTTTTGTTTCAGAAAGACTATCGCGAGTTAGACAAACGACGGCATGGGAGTCCAGAGCAGATGGCAGTTATCAATCGGATAGGGGATCTGAGTGCGGAAATGACTACTTGGCGTCGGGCATTGCACGAGAACCCAGAGCTTGGCTTTGAATGCCACGAGACAGCTGCGTTCGTCGCTCAGAAACTTCGTGAATTTGGGGTGGATTCGATTGAGGAAGGCATCGCCAAAACGGGGATTGTTGCGATCATCAACGGCCAGAAACCTGGCCCCACAATTGGCCTGCGCGCCGATATGGATGCTCTCCCGATGCAAGAAGAAAGCGGCGTAGAATATGCGTCCAAGAATGACGGAAAAATGCACGCCTGTGGCCACGATGGACACACGACGATGTTGCTGGGCGCGGCCAAATATCTCGCGGAAACCCGCAATTTTTCGGGGCGGGTAGCATTGTTGTTCCAGCCTGCCGAAGAAGGCGGCGGCGGCGGCGAAGTGATGTGCCAAGAAGGCGTCATGGACCGCTTTGACATCCAAGAAGTCTATGCCATCCACAACGCGCCCGAAGTGCCTGTCGGCAAGTTTGAAACCTGCGTCGGGCCGAATATGGCAGCGGTTGATAGCTTTGATATTTTCATCAAAGGGACCGGCGGACATGCCGCGATGCCGCACGAAACCGCCGACCCGATTATGGCTGCTGTCGCGCTTGCGCAAGGCATCCAAAGCATTGTGAGTCGCAATCACAAAGCGACCGACGATTTGGTGGTATCTGTCACACAAATTCACGCGGGGACCGCGGACAATATTATCCCCGATACGGCCTATATCAATGGAACCGTGCGCACCTTTTCAAAGGATGTACAGGCCATGGTGATGAAACGGCTTGAGGAACTTTGTAGCGGATATTCAAGCGCTTACGGGGTGCATGCAAAGCTAGTTTATCACAAAGGTTATCCGGCCACGATCAACCACACCGCGCAAACCGCAAAGGCCGCAGAAGTGGCACGGAGCATCGTGGGAGAGGCCAATGTGGACGAAGACGCAAGTCGGATCATGGCCGCCGAGGACTTCGCCTATATGCTCGAAGAACGCCCCGGGGCCTATCTTCATTTGGGGCAGGGTATGGGCGCGCAAGTTCACCACCCCGCCTATGTTTTCAATGATGAAATCCTACCGATTGGCGCGTCTTTCTTTGCCCGTATGGTAGAAAACTCCCAGCCTTTAACCTGACCTTCATTTAGAGAATTGACACGTAATGATTAAACTACTCATGGGATTGGTGGGGGTCTTGGCCCTTTTTTCGCTCTATGTCCGATTGGCACCTAGTCCTGCATCACTGTGGCACCGTTCGGTTCATGACATAGCGGAACCGTCTGAGAAGAGTTATCGGACCACGCTTCAGGGGATCGATTTTTTGCAACTGCATGATCTTATCCTGCAAACGGACCGCACAAAGGTTCTGGCGGGCTCTCCCGAGGAGCGGCACGTCACCTATATCACCCGTTCAGCGCTTTGGAACTTCCCAGATTATACCACAATTGAGCAATCAGGATCCGAGACGACGATTGTTGGCAGGTCAAGATTTGGGAAAAAAGATCTTGGGGTGAATCAGGCGCGTATCCAAGGATGGGTCGCGGATTTGATACAGACCGGAGGATAGGCAGCCCTCGGATTGTTCGCGCCACATTGGGTTGTTGAGCGACATCTCGCAGCGGGCGGTAAACATACGTCCATCAACCTGTAAGCAGACGGTTTGACCCAGTTCGACACGGCTTCCCGTTTTGTCGGTGCAGTAGCATGAAACCTCAGGCAGCGGTGGCGTAGCAACGCTTTGGTTGGCCGTTTCGGCAAGGCTTGCTGTGCCCAGCAAAGCAAAAATTAAGCTTAAACCGTTCATATGACGATCTTAGCACATTTCGCCCCCTTGACCAAATCCGGCAGATAACGCATTTCCATAGCATGATAGCAACAGACACACTCATGCAGATCCTTCAACGGTTTCAATTTCTCGAAGCTTCTATGGCGGAGGGGACGTCTGATATTGCGGTCCTGGCCAAGGAATATTCCGACCTTAAGCCCGTGGTTGATGAAATTCAGTCCTATCAACAACTCACCAGTGATATAGCTGATGCCGAAGAGATGCTGTTGGATCCCGAGATGAAAGAGCTGGCGGATGAGGAACTGCCCGTTTTGCGCGCCCGTCTTCCCCTCGCTGAATCCGCTTTGCAACTTACACTCCTGCCCAAGGATGAGGCCGATGCTCGTCCCGCGATGTTGGAAATCCGTCCCGGAACTGGGGGCGATGAGGCGGGGTTGTTTGCAGGCGATTTGATGCGCATGTATCAGCGCTATTGCGACAATCACGGGTGGAAATTTGAGATCATTGAATACAATGAAAGCGAGCTTGGCGGGGTCAAGGAATTGGTCGCGCGGATTTCGGGCGAGAACGTCTTCGCGCGCCTGAAATACGAAAGTGGCGTTCATCGTGTTCAGCGCGTACCCACGACTGAAAGTGGCGGGCGGATACATACGTCAGCGGCAACCGTTGCGGTGCTTCCCGAAGCCCAAGATGTTGATATTAATATCAATACCAATGATATTCGCATCGATACCATGCGGGCTTCCGGCGCGGGTGGGCAACACGTTAACACCACCGATTCCGCCGTGCGGATCACCCATATCCCCACAGGTATCATCGTTGTGAGCGCCGAGAAATCGCAGCACCGCAACCGCGAAATCGCCATGACCGTGCTCAAAACGCGTCTCTATGATTTGGAACGCCAAAAGCTACACGACGAACGCTCTGCCAGCCGCAAAAGCATGGTGGGGTCGGGCGATCGCAGTGAACGTATCCGTACCTATAATTTCCCGCAAGGGCGCATGACCGACCACAGAATCAACCTGACCCTGTATAAACTTGATCAGGTGATGGCGGGCGATTTGGACGAAACCATTGACGCGCTGACCGCCCATGCTCAGGCCGAGCTTTTGGCCGAGATGGAAAATTGACCCCTGAGAAGACGGGGGCGGTTGCCCTTTTCGAAGCAGTTCGACTTCTTAAAGGGGCAGGGGTCGCCGATCCCGCCACCGACGCGCGTATTTTACTCGCGCATGCCTTAAAAACGGAACGCGCGCGCCTCACTTTGGTGGATCAGGAGCCGATGTCCAGCGTGGCCCTCGCGGAGTATGAGACACTTATTGCGGCGCGCATGGGCCGCCAACCCGTGTCGCAAATTATCGGCCTGCGGGCCTTCTATGGGCGCGACTTTCGGGTGACGCCCGATGTCTTAGATCCGCGTCCAGATACGGAACTTGTGATTGACTTGGCCCTTGAACGCCCTTTTGAGCGGGTGCTTGATCTTGGCACCGGCAGCGGCTGCATCCTGCTCACTTTGCTGGCGGAGACCAAGGCCACGGGGCTTGCGACCGACGTGAGTGCGGCCGCGTTGGTTGTGGCGCGCGGCAACGCCGAAGCGCTCAACCTTACCAGCCGCACTGAATTCATAACGAGCGATTGGTTCGCTGACATTCCACCACAGGCTTTCAATCTAATCGTGTCCAATCCTCCCTACATCAGTGCACAGGCCATGCAAACCCTTGCACCCGAAGTGCGCGACTGGGAACCGCATGGTGCCCTTACGCCGGGGGGAGACGGACTTGGCCCGTACCAAATTCTTACCCAAAACGCGCCCAGATACCTTGTGCCAAACGGACGCCTCATCGTGGAAATTGGTTTTGATCAAGGTCTACAGGTGGCTCAAATGTTTGAACAGGCAGGCTTCACACAGGTTGCTGTTTCCAAAGACCTTTCCAACAATGACAGGGCTGTTTCGGGGGTTTGGGCGGAAAATTGACGGAAATTTCACACGTATTGTGCGAAAATCGCCTAATGATGCCTCTAAGATGAAATTTATGCTTGTTTTACGCGCGGGGTCGTGTTTACTCCTGATTAAGGTAAGGCGGCGGATGCTTAATAGGCGGTCCCCCTTGCTGATAAGCCAGAAATCGTCAGGGCCGGTATAGAAACCCCACGCAAGAGGCGCGGCATGGACCTTACGACTGCCATATAGGGCTGGATAGAAAAAATATGAGATCTTCCAAAACACGCTCACGCGGTAAGAATAACCGTAGCCGTTTTCCATCAAACAATGGTGGAAACTTAACCAATCGGGTTTTCGATAGTTCGGGACCTGAAGGTAAGGTGCGCGGGACGCCACAGCAAATAATCGACAAATATAACCAACTGATGCGCGATGCTCAGTTGTCAAATGATCGAGTCGCTGCAGAGAATTTTGCCCAGCATTCCGAGCATTACACCCGCCTGTTGGCCGAAAATATGCGCGAAATCGAAGAGCGCCGTGAAAGCCAAGAAGCCCAAAACCGTGACCGTCAGGCGCAGCGCGACAGCGAGCGCACGGAGCGGTTCGAACGTCAAGAAACGCAGGCCGCAGGTACTTCCCCGATTGAACCGCCCGTACAATCCGCTCCGACGCCGGTTGCCAAGCCAGATACGCCGCGCCCCTTTGTTCAGCCTGATTTGGGTTCTGGCCCACAACCTGATTTGTTGGATACAAGCACTGATAATAGCGGATTGGTGGATACGCCTGAGGCCAAACCGCGCAAGGTTTCTAATCGCCCGCCGCGTAAGCCTAGGACTGAAAACCCAGTTGCCGCCCCAGTAGACGGGGCCGAGCCAGCTTCAGAAAAGCCAAAACGTGCCCCGCGCCGTCGTAAGCCAATCGAGAAAAATGTCGATGCGGGTACACCTGCTTCAGAGGCTGCTCCCCGGTCCGAGCCAACAGGCGAGTAGGTCTTTAAAATTCGTTAAAGAGAGGGCTAAAGGGAAACCTTTAGCCCTTTTTTATGCCTAGAGTTTAGGGTTTGGCTAACTCACGGGCCAAGGCACAGAATTGCTCAATGGACAATTGCTCTGCGCGTTCGGTGGGTTTGATGCCCGCTGCCATCAGACGATCCTCGATGTCGGGTGCTTGCCCTTTGAGGGCTGCGCGGAGCATTTTGCGGCGTTGATTGAAAGCCGCAGCCACAACGCGGGACAAAACTTTGGGGTCGGCCTCAAACAACGGTTTTTCGCGCATTTGTAAATGAACTACGGCAGAGTGAACCTTTGGCGCGGGCGTGAAGGCCTCGGGTGGGAGACTCATGACAATACGGCAATCACAGCGCCATTGCGCCAAAATCGCGAGTCGCCCGTAGGCTTTTCCACCCGGTTCGGCGACGATACGATTCGCCACTTCGCGCTGGAACATCAAAGTCAGGCTCTGCCAAAACGGCGGCCATACGGCGGGGGTGAGCCAGCGTACCAACAGTTCGGTTCCCACGTTATAGGGCAAGTTGGCCGCAACACGGATGGGCGGTGTCAGCATGGACAATGGGTCGATTTCCAGCGCGTCGCCGTTGATCACCTCAAGTTGCCCTGGATAGACAGCGGCAATTTCCGCGAGTGCGGGGAGGCAGCGCGCATCTTTTTCCACGGCCAGTACGCGGCGCGCGCCTTCGGCCAGCAAACCACGGGTCAACCCGCCCGGGCCGGGGCCGATTTCGAGAACATCGCATTGCGTTAGGTCCCCCGCTTGGCGGGCGATTTTGGACGTCAGATTGAGGTCGAGTAGAAAGTTTTGCCCTAGGGATTTCTTGGCGGAAAGTTGGTGGTTTTCGATCACCTGCGCGAGCGAAGGGAGGGAGTCTATTGTTGCCATTGTTCGGTCCTAATTTTGCGCACGCGCAGTCGCCATTTTATGCGCAAGTTTGAGGGCTTCGATAAGGCTTGTGGGTTCAGCAATCCCACGGCCAGCAATGTCAAAAGCGGTGCCATGATCGGGCGAGGTGCGCACGAAGGGAAGGCCCAGAGTGACGTTGACACCGCGATCAAAATCGAGCGTTTTGATCGGGATCAGGGCTTGGTCGTGGTACATACAGACCGCTACATCATAGCTCGCACGGGCGCGCGCATGGAACATGGTATCTGCGGGCAGGGGGCCGCGAAGGTCCATTCCTTCGACCTGCATTTGCGCGATCACACCGTTGATCATGTCGAGTTCTTCACGCCCCATTGCCCCGCCTTCTCCAGCATGTGGGTTGAGGCCCGCGACGGCAACTCGAGGTTTGGATATGCCGAAGTCGCCCTGCAATCCGGCGACTGTAATCCGCAAGGTTTCGCGCAGCAATTCGGGGGTGAGTTGTTTTGGAACTTCGCTCAACGCAATATGGATTGTGACGGGTACAACGCGCAACTGATCACAGGCCAGCAGCATCACTACGCGCTCCACCCCTGCCAAATCCGCTAAAAATTCCGTGTGGCCGGGAAAGGCAAATCCAGCGCCATCTTTAAGGGCTTTTTTGTGGATGGGGTTGGTGCAAACTGCGCTGGCTTGGCCGGATTGAACCAATTTAACCGCCCTTTCTATCACGTCGATCACGCCTTGGGCGTTGGCCGCAGTGGCGGTTCCGAAGTGGTTCTGCGTAGCAAAAGAATGGGGCAAAACGGGTAGGCCACCGGCCATCGCGCTTGCGGCTTCATTTGGGTGGTCAATCAAAACATGGGGCACCGACCCCACCAAGTGGCGCGGATCGGCGATGAGGAAAAACGGCACAGATCCCGACAGTTCAGACCAAGCCTTCTCGGATATTTCCATACCCACGCCCGCAGGTTCGCCACAGGTTAAAGCAATCGGTGGAATCATGGTTCGCGGATCAAAGCGGTTGCCCGCAATTCAGCTAAATACGCATCGGCATAAGATGTGACGCGCTCGTTAATCAGGCGGGTGCGAAGGGCGTTGCGAGTCTCGTCCTCAACGATTTCGGCCGTGCGCCCACAAAGCATAAGCACCACCAAAGTCTGTCCGTCGTTGCGGGTTAAATTCGCCGAGACTTCGCCTTCGTCAAGTTTCGCAAGCTCTACCGCGATGTCGCTTGGCACGTCTGACTGGGCTTGCGAGATGATCTCAAGCTGCTCCTCGGTTGAATTGGGATACAGCCCATATAGATCGTCGCAGGAATCAGCAGTGTAACGCAGACTCATTGCTTGCTTCACGACGTTCGGTGCGCGCCCGCCTGCTAAATAGAGCCGTGCGTATTCCACCGCGAGGGCCGTCGGGATTGGCGCAGCCGTTTCCTGAATTGCACGCATTTGAAAAAACAGCAATGCATTTGGAATTTCAATAGGGTCGGTGATTTCACCGGGGGCGAGTGTCAGGAGAAGAGGGCGAAATGCAGGCGGCAAATCAGCGAGGGACAGCCAGTCTAACTGGCCACCATTTGGCGCGGATTGCGAAACGGAAACGGCTGTTGCTGCTTCGGAAAAAACCTTTGTACTCGTGATCTTCTGGATTTCGGCGCTAATGACGGCCGCGCGTTCTTGGTTCTCGGGCGTGTCAGCCGGAAGGACGATTTCGCCCAACAGCACCCGCACGCCACCGGTTTGGGACGACAGAGAAAGGGCGCGGTCAACTTCCGCCTCTGAGACGCGCCCGCGTTGACCAAAGAGCGTGCCCACTACCTCGCGCCAAAGGATGCCTGAAGCGACGAAATCCCGAAACGTTTGAACGTCAATGCCCTCTTCGGCCATGGCTTGGATGAACTCTTCTGGCTCAAGCTTTGCGCGCCCAGCGAACTCAATCATGCCTTGGTTTATGGCCTCGTCCTCAACGGAAATACCGAGGCGCTCAGCGGCATCCAAATAGAGACGCTCATCAATCAAACGGTCGGTGGATTCTTGGGTGAGGTTGCCAGCGGTGCCCAACGCTTTCAAGAAGAGGGCGCGTTGTTCGAGTTCATATTGTGTGATGATGCGCTCGTTGACTCGCACCACAATGTCAAATGGACCCTGAGCCTGCGCACTAGGCACGGCGCCAAGCACGAGAAAAACGGCAAGGATCGTATGAAAGAAGTGTTTAGATACTGTCATTGCTACTGGGCCTTGTTATTTGTCATTCTGGTCGTCACGTCGCATGATTAATTGAAACGCCTGCATTTTTGAACCGACTTCTTGGGTTTTGAGCCATCCGAGCCAAACCCAGTAAGAGCAACGGTCATGCCAACACTCGTTGAAGGGTCCACGTTATCGGAGGAAGTGAAGCGGTGCGAGAGCGAAAGGTCAATCTCAACGCATTCATTTTGATAGGTTAAGCCGAAACCCGCTTCTGTGGGGGTGACGGCGGCCAAATCATAGCGCCAATATACATCACCAGACCACGTTGAGTTGATCAGGTAGTCAGCATCAAACGTCCATTCCGAAGTGTTTGTATATCGATCAAGCGCTGGTTCCGGTGTAAGCCAAATATAGCCTGTTGAAATATTATACCGATCATCGGTGTAAGTCAGGAGGTTTTCACTACGCGTAAACGAGAAGTCGTCGTCAATCAGGGAGTGCGATGCAAAGGACAATCTGTTTAGGATATCGACTTCAAAAGACGCTAACCAATCCGATTGAAAACCGGCTAATCCCGACCCTTGGTAGAACAAATCGGGGTCTTGGGCGCGCACCACCCTCCCAACGGTTGCTCCAAAGGTTAATCCGTCTGGGCTAACGCGTTTGTAAGTTAACCCAATATTGGCCCATGTCCCCGCTTCGCGTCGATCCAATCCGGGAAAACGGTTGCCCGAGAACATGTTACCCGGGTCCAATGTGGCGTCTTGGCTGTCTTCATTTGGCGGGAAGTCGCTTTGAAGAGGGCTGTAAAACACTTGAACGATGGGTTCCAAAAGGTGCTTTGTGCCATCCTGAGATGACTTCATGAGCGGCCAGCGCAATTCGGCCCCAAGGGTGCCATAAGTTAGGAACTCGGACGGCGGATATGTCGTATCTTGCTCAATACCATACAGTTCGGCCCCCACATCCGCCCCCGCGGAAAAGAGCATGCCGTTGCCAACGAGCGCTGTCTTTTTCCAACTTAGAAAGGCCGCGCCGCGTTGCACGTCCCGTCCGACAATGTTTTCGTCGGATTGGCGCTGTGCGGCATGAAAGGAGGCAGAAAACGTTGCCGATCCACCAACGCCGACAGGAAAGAAACGTCGCTCATAGACCGAGTCAAAGGCGAGGTTGGGCAAGGTGGCATTGTCGTCGCCTTCGCGCAGGGATTCCGCATTGGAAAGCGCGGTGCTAATATACTCATATCGTTTCGCCCGCGACAAATCGATGGTGCTGTTGAGCAAATCTTGGTCCGAGAAATCATAGGTCAAAAGATAGTCATGATCCGAAACGATTTCGGCGCGAATTTTCAAGATAAAGTCCTGTGCCACAGCGAGTTCACCACCGCCAAAGAGATACCCGCGCGTGATGTCGGGCATGATGTCGTCCTTCGAAATCGCACCCTCAAATTCAAGCAATCCGTTCTGGAAGGCTTGGCGGTAACGATACTCCATCGTATTGGTATTATTGGTAACAAGAGGGGCGAGGGTGAGGTCTTTTGAGGTGCCAAAGGGCAGAAAATACGGAATCCGCACACCTTGGCCCAACTGGGAATTCGACACGAGGGACGGGATGAGAAAACCACGTGTGCGTTCGAGCGATGGGCCGGGAAGGCGCATGTATGGCAAGTAAAAAATAGGCACCCCCATGACCCGTAGTTGCGCTTTTTCGAAATAGAGTTGTTTTTCCAATTGGTCGTGTACGATGCTTTCGGCCCGTATTTCCCAAAGCGGTGTCGGGTTGCTCGCACAGACCTCACAGGAGGACGCAACCGTTTTGTAAAGGCGGGTATAGCGGCCGTCGACGCGTTGAATTTGGTTCGCGGCCATTTGCAATTGCTGGTTTAGGACAAGACGCGCGCCGACAAGAAGACCCTCTTGAAGGTCGCGGTCCAACGCACCACTATCCGCCAAGATCAGAGTTTCGGTGCCTCTAGTAAGGCTCATGGGCCCCTCGATCAGCAGCGTTTCTTGTTTGGATTGATAGGTGATTTTGTGCGCCTTCAAGTGCGCCTCGTCAAAGAAAACCTCGACGTTCCCCGTCGCGACCAAATCGCCGTCACTGTTCACTGAAATTGCATCGGCCACCAGACTTGCAGGACCATTCTGTTCCTGTTGGGTCGTGGTTTGCGCATGGGCAAACGTGGCGGGGATTGCAAACGCCACTAGTACCGCGCTAGCCAAAATGCGTGTCACAGGACGGATTTCGAGCATTACCCGTCCTCCATATGCAACAAGAGGGCCATCGCGATAAAAATTGACACGATGGGTGGTGACCACGTGGCAAGAGCAATCGGCAGTTGTCCGTTTTCTCCAAAAATTTGAAGGAAATCCCGAAGGAAGAAAAGGCTAAAGGCGAGGAGTATCGCGGCTAAAATCATCACCCCAGTGCGGCCAAAACGAGTGTGGCGCATCGTGAAACCCGCGCCAATCATCACCATAGCCACAAACATCAACGGCATTGCCAACTCGCGATACAGCCAAGATTTGTGTTTAAGGGCAGAAAAACCCGCGCGTTCCAGCTGATCGATATAATTTGGTAAATCCCAAATCGAGATCGCATTGGGCGTTCCAAAACTGTCGCGAATTTTGTCAACAGTCAGGTCGCTTTCAAGGGCAAAATCTTCCAACAGAATGGCATCGCGCTCTGGGTTTGTACTGCCTTCAAGGGGCCATCTTTTGACCCCGCTCAATGCCCAGTATCCGTCCTCAAGCACCGCTGTTGCGGCCTCAATGCGCGTCAACGGGTCGCCTTCCTGACTGAAGATAAGGAACGTCACTTGCTGCAATTCGGTGCCGTCAAGATTGGCTCCTGCGGCGCGAATTACCGTTTGGTTTTCGCTGTCCACCTGCCGAAGCCAAAGGCCCTCCGCGCTGATCGACATAACAGAGGATTGGTCCGTCGTGAATTGGCGCGACACATATTCATATTGCTTTTTTGTGGCGGCCACGATGGGATTGAAAACCGCAACTGTGATGACCCCAAACAGAAACGCGACGATCACCGGCGAGATCAAACTTTTGATCGCACTTCGACCAGAGGCGCGAATGACAACCAATTCGCTACTACGTGCAAGCCCCAGAAACAGCGCAAGGGTCGCGAGCACAACAACAAGTGGCAAAATAGCATACATCGAACTCGGGGTATTGAGCGCCGCAAGGGTAATCAGATCGGAAAATCCAAGATCGACATTGCCAAATTTGCGAATTTGTTCAGCAATGTCGAGCAGAAAGGCAATGCCCAAAAAGACGGAAAAGACACCAAAAATGGCTTTCAAATACTTGCGTGCCAAATAGAAATAGAGAGTCATCGCGCCCACCTCCGCAATTGGGCAAGGACTTGCGGATTGGCGGCAAACCAAAGCAGGGTACCGGACATTCCGACACCAACAAGCGCTGGAAGATAGGCTGCCCACCAAAAGTTTGCGGCACGTAAACTCATGTCGAGGGCTGCCGAGTCGACAGCCTTCACAACAATCAACAGCACAAAGGCAAATCCAATCTGCGGCCAGAGTCCGAAGCGGCTAAACCCACCCAAAAGAAGGCAGGAAAACCCGATAAGTGCGCTCACCAACGCCAAGAGAGGTTGGGAAAGCCTTTGATGCGCGGCAGACAGCATACGGGCTTCATTGACCTTCGTTTCCGCGAGGAGGGCAGGTGTCGGATGTAACAACTCCCAAGTGGATAACTCGCTGATCGTTCGGTTTCTTGTCGAGGGCGCGGCGATTAGGTCATTGATATCAAAAACTAAATCCTGAAAACTTGTGGTAAACAGCCGTTGCCCCTCCGCCCGCAAACTTTGCGCAATGCCTTCAAGCATCAACAACTTTGGTCCAGAGGCGTCTTCCACCAAAAGCGCGCGTTTGGCCGTATATGTGGTTCGGACGCCCTTAGAGCGTGCATCCGATAAAAGGATCTCATTCAGGGCTCCGTCAGGTGAAATATTGCGAATATAGAGCGTAATTCCCTTGGTCGGATTTAAAAATGTCCCGTCCACCAAAAGGCGCGCGGTGATGTTTCGCGACAATTCTAACGATCGGATTCCAATCTGTTTCGTCGCCGCAGGGATAAGAACGTGGGACAGAATGCTCATCATAATCGCCACAATAAACCCGAAAACGATCACCGGACGCGCCATGCGATACGGGCTGAAACCTGCCGACTGGACAACAACCATTTCGCTCTCAGACGAAAGTCTATTCACCGCGTAAACCGTTCCAACAAAAGCAGAAAATGGCAAAACAAGGACGATGACGCGTGGCAAAGCAAGCGCGGTAAGTTCAAGGAAAACGCCAGCCGATTGACCGCTTGAGATGATTTGATCAAACAGAGATACCGCGCGATTGACCCAATAGACCAGCACGAGAACCAAGGAAAAGAAACCAAAGAGCACCATCAGTTGCGACAGGACATATCTGTCGAATCTCGCCACGTGAATCCCCTCGAAATCTTGGTTGAATTGGGTAAACTTATCGGAATATTGCGCTGGGGAAAACTGCTATCTGGTCATGTCGCCGTTTGGAGGCTACCAATATGGGGACACATTCAAAGGAGTCTCTGATGACCACACCCATTGCCCTGTATTTTGACGACATAAGTTTAGATTCGATCGCAAAACAAACTGGACGCATTGTTGTGTTTTTAGAGCCTCACGGGAGGCTTGATCGTTCATCTCGGCGGATTAACCGTATTACAAAGGGTGCACTTGGACGGTTTATCTTGAGTGATGCTTTTGAAGAAATGAAGGAAGGAATGGGGCTTGATTTGGCCTATCCGTCGGGCATGTTGGCAACTGCCATTCAGGTTATTCGCCTTTCCCGCAATCCAACAATCGAAAATGCACGCAAAGCAGGGGCCACTATCGCCAAGGGCTTAACCAAAGAAAGCACTTTGGTTTGCGCCAATACAATTGGCAAAGCCGCCGAGATATCGTTTGGGCTTGCCTTGCGGTCCTATGATTTTACACCCCATAAAACCAGCGGTGTAAAAGAACGCGGCGAAGTGCGCTTTCAAGTCGGAAAGCCTGAAGATATTGCTGCGAAGGCCGCTCCGTTTGCCGCTCTTGCAGAAGGGGTATTCTTCACCCGCGATTTGGTGAACGAGCCTTCGAATGTTCTGACAACCGATGATTTTGCAGCGCGTTTGGCGGCCATGCAAGACCTCGGTTTAGAGGTGGAAATCCTTGAGGAAGCCGAGCTTGAAAAACTTGGTATGGGCGCGCTCTTGGCCGTTGGGCAGGGCAGCGAAAGCGCTTCTAAAGTTGTTGTTATGCAGTGGAACGGTGGCGGAAAAGAAGCGCCTTTGGCCTTGGTCGGCAAGGGCGTTGTGTTCGATACGGGGGGCATTTCCATCAAGCCCGCCGCGGGCATGGAAGACATGACAATGGACATGGGTGGTGCGGGTGTTGTTGCGGGCGTTATGCGCAGCCTCGCGCTTCGTAATGCCAAAGCAAATGTCGTGGGGCTCGTTGGAATCGTTGAGAATATGCCCGACGGCAAGGCCATGCGTCCGGGCGATGTTGTGACCTCGATGAAAGGCGACACGATTGAGGTTTTGAACACGGACGCGGAAGGGCGTCTCGTTTTGTGCGACGTGATGTGGTATGCGCAGGAACGGTTTAATCCCTCAGGGATGATCGATCTGGCGACGCTGACGGGTGCAATTATTGTTGGGTTGGGCCATGACAACGCGGGCGTGTTTTCCAATAATGACAAATTCTGTGATCGCTTCCTCAAGGCGGCGCGCACTGAGAATGAAGGCGCATGGCGGATGCCCCTTGGCGCCAGCTATGACAAGCTTTTGAAATCCCCGATTGCCGACATGAAAAATATTGGTGGACGCGCGGCAGGATCGATCACGGCGGCGCAGTTCCTTCAACGGTTTGTCCAAAAGAAAACGCCATGGATACATCTCGATATCGCGGGTGTGGCTCATATTAAAACCGGCACAGATCTTGCACCGGGCGGGGCAACTGGATGGGGTGTTGTTGCCATCGACCGCCTAATTCGCGATCGTTTTGAGGACTGATGGGACAGGTCTATTTCTATCACGTCACCCAAAGTCCCATTATTGCAACGCTGACAACCCTGCTTGAAAAATCGCTTCAGGCAGGGTGGCGTGTCGCTGTGCGCGGGGTCGATGCGGGATCTCTGGCACAAATCGATGATGCTTTGTGGCGCAACCCGCGTGACGGATTTTTGCCGCACGGCCTTGCGGGTGGCCCACATGATGCCGACCAGCCGGTATTGTTGACCACTAAATCGGAGATCCTTAACGGCGCGACCTGTTTGATTTCCCTCGAAGGGGCGACGCTTTCACCCGAGGAAATTTCTGCATCCGAACGGGCCTGTGTTTTGTTTGACGGGACCGACCCCGAGTCCGTTGACCGCGCGCGCGCGCAATGGAAAACCCTGACGTCTGAGGGGGCGAAGGCGATTTATTGGTCAGAAGAAACGGGCTCTTGGGTAAAAAAGGCCGAGAGCTCCTAACGGCGCAAAATCATTCTGTCGCCAGCGATTTCAATGCTGCTCATTTGGCTCAGATAGGACATCCCCAAAAGGGATATATTGAGGTCGCCTTGATTTACATATGCGGCGATTCTGGGCGTTTTGATCCCATTAAACTCAATATCCGCCAATTGGACCCGCGCGGTTTTTACAACGCCATTTGCGGTATTTGCTGTGCCGAAAAACTGTAGGTCGTTTACTTCAATTCCCAGTTTTTGGGCGTCAGTTTGGCTCAAAACAATGTCAGTGGCTCCCGTATCTACAAGGAATTCGACTCGAGTATTCGAGATTGTGAGTTCGGCGTAAAAATGGCCATCGCGGTGGCGCACGAGTGTGATGATTTCACCGTCGCCGTCCTGAAAGGATGACTGCGTCGCGTGGTCGGATTTGATGTTTTCCCAGAGGCCGTAAGCGGCGACGAACCCGACGAAAATCAGGCCCCAAAGCGCGCCCTGTTGTAGAGTTTTTCCCATGGATTGGCGGTTTTGGACAAAGAACCAACTGGCAATGACAGTGCCAAGAAGAACCAAGTAGATCAATCGTCCTGTGTCGTCTCCGCTCATGAAAACCTCTTTAGTTCAATGGATTAAAGGGCAGACTGAATGAAGCCCTGTATGCCGTCTAGTATGAATTGAATGGCGAGTGCTCCCAATAGCATCCCAAGAAGACGTGTTACAACGTTGATCCCCGTTGGCCCTAAAATGCGCTCAAAAGGGCTTGCTGCAAAGAAGAGCGCAAGGGCACACAGCAGCACCGCAAACATGGTGAGCAAAATTCCGATCAAGCCGATTGTGCCCTCGGAATGGCCGACAAGCAGGATCATAGTCGCGATGGACCCAGGCCCTGCAATCAGAGGGGTTGCGAGGGGGAAAACCGAGGGGTCGTCGAAATCTTCCTCGCTTGTCGCTTCGGCGGCTTGGTCGCCACGGCGTTTTGAGCGGCGATCAAACAGCATATCAAGCGCAGTTAGGAACAAAAGAGCGCCGCCCGCTATGCGGAAAGCGTCCATTGAAATGCCGATAAATCCCAGAACGGTTTCGCCGAGAAGTCCAAACAGAGTGAGCAAAACGGCCGCGGTTGCCACGGAACGCACCGCTATTGCGCGGCGGCGATGTTGGGACATCCCTTGGGTCATCGCCACAAAAAGCGGCATCAATCCAATCGGATCAATGATCACGAAAAGGGTCGCGAATGCCGGAATTAAGATCGTAAAATCCAAACTTAACCTTCTGCTTTTTCAAGCCTCTCTAGCGATTTCATCCACATGGCTTCGGCACGATCCGTCGCGTCACGTACTTCGCCGTATTTCTTTTGCCAAACCTCGGCTTCACCCGATTTACCTTCTTCATAGATAGACGGATCGGCAAGTTTCTTGGCAAGACGATCACCCATATCGTTGAGTTTTGCGACTCTTTGTTCACAAACTTTCACGTCGGCGCGCAGCGCTTTCATCTGATCCCCAGTTGGACGTTTGCTCTTGGCGGCAACTTTTGGGCTGCGTGCCTTTTTGGGGGCATCGCTCGTGAGTAGCAACTTGCGATAGGCTTCCAGATCGTCCTCGAACGGATGCACGGTGCCATCTTTTACAAGCCACAACCGATCCGCGACCAGCGAGAGGAGGTGCATGTCGTGCGACACCAAAATAACGGCCCCTGTATAGGCGGTGAGCGCCTCAACGAGCGCTTCGCGGCTTTCGATATCAAGGTGGTTGGTGGGCTCATCGAGGATGAGGAGATGCGGTGCGTCGATTGTTGCCAAGAGGAGCGAAAGCCGCGCTTTTTGGCCGCCAGAAAGCCGACCTACAAGGGTGTCGGCCTGATCTGCCCCAAGGCCGAAGCCTGCGAGCCGCGCACGGTGACGGGCGGGCAATTCTTTGGGGCGCACCCGACGCAAGTGGTCGAGCGGATTTTCATCCACATGGAGTTCGTCGACTTGGTGCTGGGCAAAATATCCGATCCGCAGCTTATTGTGCGAATTCATCCGACCACTCATGGTTTCCAAACGGCCTGAAAGCAGTTTCGACAGGGTCGATTTCCCTTCGCCGTTTTTCCCAAGCAGCGCGATGCGGTCGTCTTGGTCAATCCGCAGGTCGAGGCCTTTCAGGATCACCTTGTCGCCATAGCCCACGCTTGCGCTTTCCATATTAATAATCGGTGGTGACAACTCTTCTGGCTCAGGAAACGAGAACCGTTTGAGCGCGGATTCGCTCGGTGTGTTGATTGGCGTCATTTTTGCGAGCATTTTTACGCGGCTTTGGGCCTGAGTCGCTTTAGAAGCTTTCGCCTTAAAGCGGTCAACAAAGCTCTGAAGGTGGGCGCGGCGGGCGTCTTGCTTCTTAGATTCGGAGGCCGCAGCGGCCAATTTCGCGGCGCGTTGTTCGGCGAATTTGTCGTATGGCACCTGATAGAATGTCAGTTTCTTGTCTTCAAGATGCAGGATCGAACCAACCGCCCGATTGAGCAACCCACGGTCGTGCGACACGATCAAAACGGTATGCGGATATTTGCCCAAATAGTTCTCAAGCCACAAAGCGCCCTCAAGATCGAGGTAGTTTGTCGGCTCATCGAGGAGCAATAAATCGGGTTTTGAAAACAGCACGGCCGCAAGAGCGACCCGCATGCGCCAACCGCCCGAGAAATCCGAACAGGGGCGTTTTTGGGCCTCGGAATCAAAGCCAAGACCCTTAAGAATCTGGGCTGCGCGGGCTTCGGCACTCCATGCGTCAATGTCGGTTAGACGGGTCTGCACTTCGGCAATCCGGTGGGGGTCGGTGGCGGTATCGGCTTCCGCCATCAAGGAGGCGCGTTCGGTATCGGCGGCCAAAACGGTATCAATCAAGGACACTTCGTTTGACGGCACTTCCTGTGAAATACCGCCCATGCGCGCGCCTTTGGGCATCGTGATGGAACCGGTTTCCAACACCAATTCCCCCCAGATGAGGCGGAAAAGAGTCGTCTTCCCCGTGCCATTACGACCCACGATGCCAACTTTGTGGCCATCAGGAATCGTAACAGATGTGTTCTGCAGGAGCGGGCGGCCATTGACCGAATAAGATATATCAGAAATTTTCAACATGGGCGGGGTTTGCCCCATTGTGAGGGCGCGGTCAATCGCCGCTTTTCAACCGAGCAAGGGCATGCTAGCAGAGCGGCGATATTTTCGCGGGCTTTTGCCTGATTGTCCAACCCGATAGGAGCCCATCATGGCTGTTCAACGCACTTTCTCGATCATCAAACCAGACGCTACAAAACGCAACCTTACAGGCGCAATTGCAGCAAAATTCGAAGAAGCTGGCCTGCGCATCGTTGCATCCAAGCGCATTCAAATGACACTTGCTCAAGCAGAAACATTCTATGGCGTACACTCCGAGCGTCCTTTCTTTGGCGAACTTTGTGAATTCATGATCTCCGAGCCAATTGTTGTTCAAGTTCTTGAAGGCGAAGACGCAATCGCGAAAAACCGCGAAGTTATGGGCGCAACTAACCCAGCAGACGCAGCAGCCGGCACAATCCGCAAAGAATTCGCACTTTCAATTGGCGAAAACTCGGTTCACGGTTCCGACGCTCCAGAAACAGCAGCAGAAGAAATCGCGTTCTTCTTCTCTGGCCTTGAATTGGTTGGCTAAGCCTTTTTAGGTTTACCAAAGGAAAGCCCGCGCCTTAACTGGTGCGGGCTTTTTGCGTTTTGGGGAACAGGGGCAGAAACGCTGGATTAACCTTTGGCGAAGTCTGATTAAGCGCTGAGGTGAAACGATATTCAGTGCAAACGTCCGATTTAGCCACGGCGGTTGATTGAGGCCTAGATCAACAAGCTGATTGCGCTTGAAAATGCGCGGGCGTCTATTTCTTTGCGCGGACCCCGATTTCGTCGAGAATTTTTTCGATCCCGGCCAATGGCGCGGCCTGTGTGCTATCTTTTATCTGATCGAACCGCACCCTAAGCGCTTCTTTCTCGGCACCTTTACAGTCATTCCATGGACGCCCCTGAAGACCCATCACCAGAGCGTAATAGCCAATGAAATGCGGACGCGTGCCTGCCGTGACGAGTTTGCGATAGGTCGCATCCGGCCCAAGCTCGCGCACCTGCTCGGCGGAGTGAATTCCGGCCCGCGCAAAAAGGTCTACCGAGGCTGGCCCAATATTGCGAATGATTGAAACGGGTTCGTTCTGTGACACTTAAAGGTTCCGTTAATCGTTGGCGACGGGGAGCGCCGTTGCCTTAGTGTTTGCGTCAGGGGCCATGTCGCGGATGGTTTGCCAAACGGTTGTGAAAAGCCCCGCCAAAACCGGCCCTAAGACAAGGCCAACCGCGCCAAATGCCACCAGCCCGCCCAAAGTTCCGATCAAAATCTGAATGTTGTGGATTTGCGCGTCCCGCCCAACAAGGATCGGACGCAGGAAATTATCAATCGTCCCGACAACAAGGAACGCCCATAGCCCAAGCGCAATGGCCGGACCCGTTTCCCCCTCAACACCCAAATATATCGCCCCCGTGAGCACAACTGCGGTCGGGCCGAGCGCAGGAATGATGGAGACAATTGCCATCACAACGGCCCAGAAAACGGGCGCACTAATTCCGGCAACCCAGAAGCCTAGGCCACCGAGGGCCCCTTGGGCGATGCCAATTAAAAGCGTGCCTTTCAGGGTTGCGCGGCTGACGGAAATAATTCGTTCGTTGAGCGCAGCTTGGAGGGGGAGGGGGAGGGTTGAATACGCCAAAACCTGCGAAATAATGGAGGTTTTCATTTGGAGGAAATAAAACATGGAGTAGATAAACACAAAAAGGTGCAGAAAAAAGAAGGCGGTTCCTTTTGTAAGCGCTCCCAAAACGCTGGCGAAATACGTTGCGAAAGTTACAACCAATTCCTGAATTTTCGCACGAATTTGGGGCAAAGCATCTTCAAGGTCGCTTTGAAAGGGAACCCAGTCGGGAATCTCAAAATGCGGCGGATTCTTTGCAATGGTTTGATAGAGACCCACAGCCCCCGTCGTGAGAGACGAGGCTTGCTCGGCTGCCATAAACGCGACGCCGATCAGCGGGGTAATGATCGATGCAAGTAATACGAGCAGTGTCACGACGGTCGCGGGGCCGCGCCGATTTCCCAGGTGTCTCAGCACGAAATTATACAAAGGTTCCGACATCTCGGCGACAATTGCTGCCATGATGAGAGAGACCAAAAACGGACGTGCGACGTCCAAGTAAAGAAATGTAACGATAACCGTCAAAACAACGACAGGTATCCATTGTTGCGCGCTGGATTGGGTGAAACGAATGTTGCTTGGGCGGTCAGTGTCCAATCGTCTTCCCCTTTTTTGCGACGCGTAAAGAATCCATTCTCCGAAATAATCCTATACTTTAGAGGGGGCGATGTTAAACTCTTTTGTGCACGGGGGATTGAATGAAATTTATTTAACGATTGTAATTGGCTGGGGGGCTTTGTTGCGGAAAAACGCGTGCAGTTTTTCGCGCAATTATGGCTAACAGGATGGCTGCGGAACCAAGAAAATGAACAGGAGCACAAGCTATGGCGACGAAAGCGGAACTCGAGGCGGAGCTGGCTCAACTTCGAAAGGCGTTAAGCGAAATCAAGAACGTGACCTCGCAAGAGGACGTTCAAACGGACACTGCAGCAGCCCAAGCCGACTCGTCTGGGCTGTTTGAAGAGGGCGAGTTTGCGGGGCTGGTCCATCAAGCATTGGAAGACCTCGAAACACTGCCGCACCGCAAGCCAGTCCTGACAGCGTTGGGAATATTTTTCGTTGGCTATCTGTTCGGACGTTCTGGGCATAGGGGGTAGTTATGAGCCGTATTAGCAGGAATATAACAATCATTTTACGTGCTGAGCGCCTGATGGCGCAACGGCGCATGGCGGTTTTGCGGCGTCAAACCGTGATGATGGTGATGGCAGGGATTGCCGCGGGTCTTGGCATAGTCATGCTAAATGGCGCCGCGTATTTTGAACTAGCGACCCAAGTGTCAAAGCCGATGGCGGCCTTGATCGTGGCGTTTGCCAACTTCCTCGTGGCGGGTCTCTTTGTGTCCATTGCCAATCACCAAAACGCAGATGCCGACGTCGCAAGCGTTGCCGAAGTGCGGGATTTGGCTCTTGAAGATTTGGAAGCAGAAATTCAAGATGCGACCCAAGAAGCAAAACTCCTCGCTCAAAGTGTGCGCTCTATGGCGCGCGATCCATTTGCGATGTTTGCACCGGGTTTACTCAATGGCGTTGTTGCAGCCTTGTTAAAGGCGTTGAAAAAATAGGGTCCTAATCTGTGGCTTCTAGGAGCCAAAGTTTAGCAGTAAAGGAATTAACAAATGAAACATTTAACACTCAAAGCTGCGATTTTAGGGTCCGTTTTGTTTTTACCGAGCGTTGCAGGCGCTCAGACCAGCGCCACGGAGGCGGCAGAAACGACCGCGGTCGCGGCCACAGAAGAAGCGCTCTTAACCGCTGAAGAGCTACAAACACTCGTTGGCCCCGTCGCGCTGTATCCAGACACGTTGTTGATCCAAATATTGGTTGCGGCGACGTTCCCGCTTGATGTGATGAAGGCGGATCGGCTGATTAAAGACAACGAAGGTGTCGAACCTGAAGCGTTGAAGGAAACCATTGATGCGCAAGGCTGGGACGAAAGCGTTGCTGTTTTGGCTGCGGCCTTCCCAGATGTTTTGGCCGATATGGCCGAGCATGTCGATTGGACGGATACCATAGGCACAGCAATGCTGGCCCAAAGTGACGACGTTATGGTCGCCGTCCAAAACCGGCGCGAAGTGGCGAATGCCAGCGGTGTTTTGGTGTCAGGGGACGAGCAAACAGTTGAGGTTACGAAGGGGGCGAGCGGCGAGGAAGCCATCGTCATTCAACCCACCGACCCCGAAATTGTCTATGTGCCTCAATATGATTCAAATGTTGTTTATGTGCAGGAAAGTAACAGCACAAACGACGTCCTGACCGCAGGTTTGATCGGATTCGGTTCATATTTAGTGTTGGATGCAATTTTCGACAATAACGACCCTTGGAACGATTACTGGGGATGTCGCAACTGTGGTGGTTGGGGCGGTGGGCCGATTTATCGAAATCCGAATATTGATATCGGCGTTGATGGAAATGTGAATATTGGCAACAAAATTGGGAATAATAACGGTAACAACCTTGGCAAAAATAATGGGGATAGAAACCGTGCGGGCAATGTTGGCGGTTGGCAGCCCGACGAGCGCCGCAAAAAAGATGCTCAGAAGAAGATAACTAATAAACGCGGCCCGAATGGCGCCACAACCTTGCCTGCGAAAACGCCCAATCGGGGCGACGACATGCGGGCCAACCTCGCGAAGTCGACGGGAACGAAAGACATTTCAAAAGTTCAGAAGCCCCGTGATGCCGTTGCCAAGTCCAAACGGCCGGCTGGAGCAGCTAAGGTCGGAACCGCAAATAAAAAGGCGGCGGTAAACCGGACGGGGGCACCTCCCACGAGAGACGGTGCCAAGGCAAAAGCTGGTGGCGCAAACAAGGCAAAGGCAACGAAGAAAAAGGCGGCGATACAAAAGCCAAAGGCAGCAAAAAAGCCAAGAGCCAAACCCGCAGCAAAGAAAAACACAGCCATGAAAAAACGGCCGTCCTCTCACAGTGCTAAATCAGGTAAGGCTCGTGGTAAGGCTGCTAGTGGCGGAAGAAGGAGATAAGAGCATGAAACACAATCTTAAAATGAGCATCTCAGGTTTCGCGTTTTTGGCGTCAACTCTTCCGACTTTTGCCGCAGACGGACCTGCAACCTATGCCACTCCGCAAGATGCGCTCGAGGCATTTGTCGCCGCTCTCGGGAACCGCGAAGCTGTGCTTGAGGTTTTTGGCACCGATGCGACGGATGTCTTAGTGTCTGGTGATGCCCAAGAAGATGCTGAAAACCGCGCCGAAATCGAAGCGCTGATTCAAGAAGGGTACCGCTTCCAACTTGACGAAGAAAACCGTGTAACGTTGCTTTTGGGAGCCGAGGCTTGGCCGTTTCCAATCCCATTGGCCAAAACGGATACAGCGTGGGCTTTTGATATTGAGGCGGGGCGTGACGAAGTGTTTTACCGCAGCATTGGCCTGAATGAACTTGAAACGATCGATATGATTGAAGCGTATGTCGAGCTTCAGTTGGCCTATCGCCTTGTTGATCACGACGCGGACGGGGTGTTGGAATTTGCCGCCTCTATTCTCTCAAGCGACGGCGCGCGGGACGGGTTGGTTTGGGCTGATGAAGACAGCCCGCTTGGCGAACGCATCGCATTGGCATCGTTAGATGGCTTTTCGGATGGCGAAACTGATCAAGAAGCCGAGCCATTCGGCGGCTACTATTATCGTGTGCTTCAGGGGCAGGGCGCGTCCGCTCCGGGAGGCGCGCTTGACTATATCGTCGGTGGCAACATGATCGCGGGCCACGCGCTTTTAGCGGTCCCTGCGACCTATAATGAAACCGGTGTTCACAGCTTCATCGTCTCGGAAAACGGGCGCGTCTTTGCGGCGGATTTGGGGGAAAACAGCCTTGATGTCGCCCTTGAAATTCTGACGTATAATCCGGACACCGCTTGGAGCCCTGTGGAATAATCTGTCTAAAAGCCTCAAGGCTTCTATAATCTTGTGGCTGCTTTAGAGACAAAAACTTCAGGAGCCGCCACAAAATAGCGTGGGGCTCCTTTACAAATTTACGACAGGTACGGAGACGTGCCTAAAAATTGTTTCTTACACTTCGTGGGGAAATAAAATTGAACTCATGGGGTAGGGTACGCATGAAACTCACAGGCCAATCGTTTTTCCAAGCAATCACTTTTGGGGCCGCACTTTTTGCGTCATCACAGGTCAGTGTTGCCCAAGAAGCGCCCTCCGGGCCGATGGTTTCGATTGCCGTAGCGCATACCGAGGGGTTAGTTTTGGAAGCTACCTTTATCGGGCGTGGCAAAGCGATTGATAAGGTTGATATTGTCGCGCGCGTTAGTGGATTTCTGCAGGATTTCTTGGTTAAAAACGGCGCAGATGTCAAAAAAGGTGAAGTCCTGTTTAAGATTGAACCTGGAACTTATGCTGCCAACCTTGCCGCGCGCAAGGCGGATAAGGCTTCTGCCGTTGCCCAACTTAAACTGGCGCAAATCGAACTTGATCGAAAGTCGGAATTGTTGCGGCGTGAGTCTGGCACCGTCGCGGATCGTGATATCGCGCAGGCAAATTTTCAGGTCGCCGAAGCCAATATCGAAATTGCGGATGCGACGATTCAGTTGGCAGAACTTGACCTAAGTTATACCAGTGTCGCCGCGCCTTTTGATGGGCGGATTGGCCGCGCGAACCCAAGTGTGGGCGAATTGGTTGGCCCGACGACGGCGCCCTTGGTCACCCTCATTCGCACCGCACCAATTTACGTCGAGTTCTCGCTCACCGAAAAGCAGTTGGTGAACTTTTTGCAGGTTCATGACGCTTCGCTTGAAAACCTTGCCAATGGCTCAAAAGCGCTGGATGTATTTGTTTCCCTGCCAAATGGGACGCAGCTTGAGGAGGTTGGCCACATCGTTTTTGCCGACAATCGGATTGATCCCGAAACCGGAACGGTGAGTTTGGATGTCGAATTTCCCAATGATAATGGCCTGATTTTTGATGGATCTTTTGTGAGTTTACGTATCGAAGATAACGCGCCAACCGATGCACTCCTTATCCCCCAAGCCGCCGTTCAGCGCGATCAGCGCGGCGATTTCGTCTTGGTGGTTGGGGCCGAGCAAACCGTCGAGCAACGTTACGTGACTTTAGGTCGTCAAGACGGGGTTTCGGTTGTCGTCGACGACGGTCTTGTCGAAGGTGAAGCCGTCATTATCGAGGGCCTACAGCGCGTGCGCCCAGGGGTTGAAGTCAATGCCATACTCGCGGGCAGTGCAACCTCCGCAGAAGGGAACTAAAGCGTGTTTTCTTCTATTTTCGTCGCACGCCCCAAAATGGCGATCGTTATTTCCTTGGTGTTAACCATCATGGGCGTCATCGGGTATTTCGCCCTTCCGGTTGAACAATACCCCTCCATTACCCCGCCCGTCGTCAAGGTGAGCGCCAATTATACAGGCGCAAACGCGGAGACCGTCGAAAGCACGGTTGCTGCGGTTATTGAAGCCCAAGTGAACGGCGTGGATGACATGATTTATATGTCCTCCGACAGTACGGACACAGGCTCGTATTCGCTCTCGGTCACATTCAAAGTTGGAACCGATCCCGATCTTGCTGCCGTCAATGTGCAAAATCGTGTTGCACAAGCGATGTCCTCTTTGCCCGCTGAAGTTACAAATTCGGGGGTGGTCACGCAGAAAGCCTCGACCAATATGTTGCTTTTGGTGACACTTCTGTCGCCCAATGGGACCTACGACGAGGTGTTCCTGTCGAACTATGCGGCGATCAACCTTCGGGACGCGTTGGCGCGGGTGAGTGGGGTGGGCGAAGCCACCATCATGACCAATTTCGAGTATGCGATGCGCATGTGGATGGACCCAAATCGCATGGCCAGCCTTGGCATTGCGCCCAGCGATCTCATTGCGGCAATTCGTGAGCAGAACCTCGAAGTATCCGCCGGTCAAATCGGATCAAGCCCTGTCCCAACGGGCCAACAATTCCAATATACCATCGTGTCCAGAGGGCGCCTCACGACGGTTCAAGAGTTTGAAAACATTGTTCTGCGCACGGGCGAGGCGGGCAGTATTGTCTTGATGAAAGACGTGGCGCGCGTGGAATTAGGCGCGGGATATTACAGCGCATCGGGCCTGTATTCGGGCCAAGCCTCAACCGTTTTGGCAATTTACCAAGCGCCAGGAGCCAATTCGCTGAAGGTTGCGGAGGGGGTTTCGCTGGAGCTTGAGCGGCTTGCTCAAGCGTTTCCCGACGATATCGTCTATGACGTTCCCTTTGATTCTACACGATTTGTACAGCAATCTTTGGATGACGTTTTAACGACACTGATGCAAACATTCGTCATTGTTATGGCTGTTGTGTTCTTCTTTTTGGGCAGTGCGCGCGCGACACTTATTCCGGCGATTGCGATCCCTGTTTCCTTGATTGGCGCCTTTGCGTTTATGCTCATGTTTGGCATGTCGCTCAATACAATCTCGCTTTTCGCTTTGGTGCTCGCCATCGGGATTGTGGTTGATGACGCAATCATCGTGGTTGAAGCCGTTGAATCCATTATGGAAAAAGAGGGCCTGAGTGCCCCCGACGCCACACGCAAGGCCATGGGGCAAATCACGGGGCCTATTATTGCGACGACCCTCGTTTTGCTCGCGGTTTTCGTGCCCGTGACGTTTATGCCGGGCATTACGGGGCGTTTGTATTCTCAGTTTGCGACAACGATTTCTGTGGCTGTGGTGATTTCCTCGATCAATGCGCTCACACTTTCGCCCGCTTTGTGTTCGATCATTTTGAAAAAACGCGACGGCCCTTCAAAAGGCGTTCTTGCCCTTTTTGACAAGGGCATCGGGTTTGTACGCGGTGGGTACGTGGGCATCGTAAGCCGCCTTGTGCGTGTTCCGTTGATCGGCCTCGCAATCGTTGCGGCGGTTATTTTTGGCTCTGGTGGTTTGCTCAAATCCCTTCCTGCAGGGTTCCTTCCCATCGAAGACAACGGCTATTTGTTTGTTGATATCCAACTTCCGGACGCAGCATCGCTTGAGCGCACAGAAGCCGTTACGGAACGTTTCGACGCGAAAATACGGGAAATCCCCGGAGTTTCGTCAACAGTAAACGTGAACGGATTCAGCCTGTTGAATGGCGGTGGATCGAATGGCGCGATGATTGTGACCAATTTGGAGTCGTGGAATGACCGCACGACAGAAGCCCTCAGCGCGAACGGCGTTTTGAGCGAAATTCAAGCCCTCGCCAGTCAGGAAATTGGCGCTAGTATTATTGCGTTCAATCCGCCAGCGATTTCTGGTCTTGGCATGAGTGCAGGTGTCGAAATGAAGGTGCAGCAAACGGGGGGCGGGACGACCCAAGAACTATCTGCGGCCCTTGGCTCCCTCGTTTATGCCGCCAATCAACGTCCCGAAATTGCACAGGCCTATACGACCTTCCGTGCCAATGTTCCGAAGGTCTATGTGGATTTGGACCGTGAAAAGGCCAAATCCCTCGGGGTTTCGGTCGCAGATGTTTTCTCCACGCTTCAGGCCTATATGGGGTCGTTTTATGTGAATGATTTCAATCTGTTCGGGCGCGTTTATCGGGTGATGATCCAAGCTGAAGGCGAATATCGCAACAAGATCGAGGATCTTGACGCTCTATATGTGCGGTCGCAAACGGGCGCGATGGTTCCGATGGGTGCGCTGATTACCATATCTAATGAGCTCGGCCCTGTGGCGCTCAATCGCTATAATATGTTCCGCTCCGCAACTGTGACCGCAATCCCCGCTGAAGGGCTTTCTACGGGCGATGCGATCCGCGTGCTGCAAGAAGAGGCGGTGAATGCGCTGCCACCGGGGTATTCCCACGAGTGGACGGGTATTGCGCAACAACAGCTCGACGCGGGTGGTTTGGTCGTGGTTATTTTGATCTTGGCGATTGTCTTTGGCTATCTGTTTCTCGTTGCACAATATGAGAGTTGGAGTCTGCCGGTTGGCATCCTTCTGTCGGTGACTGTGGCACTGTTTGGGGCCTTGTTGGCGGTTCAATTCACAGGAGGGGACGTCAACCTATATACCCAAATCGGGATGATTATGTTAATCGGACTCGCCTCCAAAAACGCGATTTTGATCGTGGAGTTCGCGATCGTGCAACGCCACAATGGCATGACCATCCGCGAAGCCGCAGTTGAGGCCACATCAAAACGGTTCCGCGCAGTTATGATGACGGCCTTGTCTTTCCTTTTGGGGGTCGTTCCGCTTGTTGTTGCCAGTGGCGCAGGAGCCGCGAGCCAGCAAGCCATCGGGATTGCAGTGTTTGGAGGGATGCTTTTGGCGACAGTTCTTGGGGTTATACTCGTGCCAGTGTTGTTTGTTGTCCTGCAAAGTCTGCGTGAGTGGTTCAAGGGGTTAACGACAAAAGGGGCCAAGCAAACGGACAGCTAAACCTTTGCCCGCTTTCAATACATCAAGAGGGCGGGCAAATATTACACTTATGCCCGCCGCTAGCCTTAAGTCGGCGTCTTGATGCGAAATGGGTATGCTTTTCGCCATTAGGGCGCTCGCGCGTACAATCTGTCGGCAAGGAAACTACCAATTTTGGCTGCTATCTCCATTGTCAATCCGGTGTATGCATCCCATTCAGCATCGAGGCTCGGTGGTGCATTTGGGAACAACACACCGCCTTCGCGTCCTAAATAATCCCGTGCAACTTTGGCGTTTGAGGTCGCGACATCCTAATATAATTTCAATCTTTCCGCGGGGCAAAATACTTTCCCACCTAGAAAGGTCAGTTTTTTTTCCGAAAATTGTCCCAGAAAAATGAAATAGAGGGTGAATTTGGACCGATACGTCGCTTGGTTGGCATCGCGCTAAGAAAGGCTTCCGTTGTGGTCGCCAAAGAGTACCTAATCATCGCTAAAGTTAATTCCAATTTCGTCAAAAGACATTTTCACAACGGTTAGGTGCCCGTTGCCTATGTCAAAAAACGCAATCAAAATATTGTCCGCTTCAAACACACGCGCCCATTGCGAAAGTTTATCATTGTAATCGGACCAACTTTGACGCGCTTTTAAGTATTCTGTGCGGTCAATAACTTCGCCGCCGTTTTTCTTGTTTTCTTTAAGTGCTGCATCTATCAAATGGTCCTGTCTGCGTAGGAAAATTGTTGGAAACACGTCGAAGCCTGAAAAGGGCTCCGCATTTTCTCATGGAGAGTGGCGAAAGAGGTTTCCGAGCAGTTGATGCGCTTCGTACCAAGAAACCTTCAACGGTTGTCGTAGCTGTTTTGGGCAGCCCTCCGTGTAATAATAGCTTTGGCATCCAAGCTCGTCCTTGATTATTGAAACTGCGCAAACGTTGGTTCTGTTGGAACACTGGATGCTGGGGAACAGATATTTTTTCATTGAAATGATCAATTTAGTCGGTGGAAAGATTTTAGTGTGAAACCCGCCACATAAGTGCGCCAAATTTCAAGCAGTGCTCGCTGCCAGATGCTTAAGGGGGCATTTCCGTGTTTTTCCGAGGAGGACAATCTTCATGGGGAGACCCTTGGATAGAAGGTACTCGTTTTGGGAAACCACTGGTAAGATGTGAGCCATAAGTTGCTGCCAAAACGAGGGCCAAACCTGAGTGGTTAGATGATTGACGCGGGGTGACGCAAATTCGGGCTGGCTTCCGCTGGGAATTTTTCGCGCAGAGAGAGTTTATCGTATCGTGCTATTTTGTCTAATTTGCTAGTAATAGGACGATACCTCTCGTTTGGGGGCAGCTTTGGAGAATCTCTTCCCTTTGTCTAGGAAAACCACCCTCATTCTTTTGATCTTGGCCACCGCTTTTCTATGCGCGCTGCTGGTGTATTTTGTTGGTTTGAACCTTCCATCACCCGAAGAGTTGACAATTTGGCTGCGTGGTCTTGGTGCATGGGGACCGTTTGCGATTATCGGTCTGATGATACTGCACAGTTTCATCCCTTTCCCCGCCGAGATTTTGGCCATTTGCGCTGGAGCTGTCTACGGAACACTTGTTGGTAGCGCGCTGGTTTGGGCTGGGGCGATGTTAGGGGGGTTGCTGGCTTTTTATCTTTCTCGACTGCTGGGGCGGGATGTTGTCCACGCGTGGTTGTCGCCTAGCCAAGCTAACACGCTAGACCGCTGGGCGCAGGATCAGGGCACGTTCACCTTGCTCATCAGTCGCTTTATTCCGGTGATCTCCTTTAACCTTGTGAACTATGCAGCAGGCCTCACAGGTGTTCGTGTTTGGACCTTCGTTTGGACCAGTGCTGTGGGAATTCTCCCAATGACGGTGATGTCGACATATTTAGGGTCACAAATGAAAACAATGGACTGGCCAATACTTTTGATTGTTTCGACCACGGGGATTTTTGTCGTCATTCTGGGGCACAGCTTCGCAAAGTCGAGGAAATGGATTTAGCAAAGTGGAGAAAAAATGACACGTCTGCCCTTTGCGATACACCGATAAATTACCTCTACTATTGAGCGGAACTTCTGCTAAGTTCACCCCCGAAACGGCATCACGCGCCCCATAGGAAAGCTGAATGATATGAACCGACTAGAGGGAAAATCCGCCATGATCACAGGGGCGGCGCGGGGGCTGGGGCTTGGCTTTGCCAAGGCGTACCTTGCTGAAGGCGCAACCGTCGCCATTGCTGATATCAACTTGGAGGCGGCCACGCAAGCAGCGGCCAATCTTGGGCCCGCAGCCTATGCGGTCGAAATTGACGTGACCCAGCAGAGTAGCATCGATGCGGCGATTGAGGCTGTGGTCTCGCGGGCAGGGAAGCTGGATATTCTTGTGAATAACGCGGCGCTTTTTGATGCGGCGCGCACGGTGGATATCACGCGGGCGAGTTATGAAAAGCTTTATGCGGTGAATGTCGCGGGCACGTTGTTTACGATGCAAGCGGCCGCGCGCCAAATGGTCAAACAGGGGCACGGTGGCAAGATCATCAACATGGCGTCACAGGCGGGGCGGCGGGGCGAGCCACTTGTCGCGGTCTATTGTTCAACCAAAGCGGCAGTGATTTCGCTAACGCAATCAGCGGGGCTTGATCTTATCAAGGATGGGATCAACGTTAACGCCATTGCGCCGGGAGTTGTGGACGGTGAGCATTGGAAACACGTCGACGCGATGTTCGCCAAGCTTGAAGGCAAACCGCTGGGCCAGAAAAAAGCAGAGGTGGCTGCGAGTGTTCCTGCGGGGCGCTTTGCGGTGCCCGCAGATTTGGCGGGAATGGCGGTGTTTTTGGCGTCTTCCGATGCAGACTATATTGTTTCGCAAACCTACAACGTCGATGGCGGTCAATGGATGAGTTGAAATTCATGCGCTAGATGCGCGTGTAAACGAGGCGCCTTGCCGCCAGTCCATCTCGCAGCGGGCGTTTACCCCTTGAACTCTGGAATGATGAAGGTCAGCATCTTATACTATTCGAAGGGTCGACTAAATTGATACCCGAGAACGTGTGACACCCCACATAGAATAAAGGATTTTAAGAATGAAAACTGCACAGGACTATCTGGACGAAGCAAATGCAGTCGTCCCAAAAATTACTGTCGAAGAAGGCATTGCAAAGCATAGAACTGGCAATTCTGTATTTGTCGATGTGCGTGACAGCGCGGATATCGCGGCGTCAGGCACCATCGCCGGAGCGGAAATGGTTAAGCGCGGGATGATTGAATTTCTAGCTGACGACTCTCATGCATTGCACAATCCAGCCCTCAAAAAGGACGCCGATATTGTTCTTGTATGTGGTGTCGGTGGACAGGCCGCGCTCAGTGGCAAGACGTTGAAGGATATGGGTTTTAAGAACGTTTCAAACGTTGGTGGTTTTTCATCATGGAAAGACGCCGGCGGACCAGTCGAAGGCTAGTCGATGAATGTGTGAACCGATTGGGGGGCTCAGGTCCCTCGATTGGTCTGATTTTTTGTGACGAGGGGCGTGTCTGTGATCCCGTGGGGGGGAGAATTCTCCCACTTGGCGAGAGCACGCATCTTTGGTCGAATTTTGGGTTATCGTAAGGGGAATAATCATGCAGTTTGAAAGTATTATCGTCATGTTGGTGGTCGGCGCTCTCGCTGGCTGGTTGTCTGGCCGGATTATGAAGGGGCGAGGCTTTGGGGTTGTTGGCAATATTATCGTGGGTGTCGTCGGGGCGTTTTTGGCTGGAATAATTTTTCCCGCACTTGGGGTTTCGGTTGGCGGTGGCTTCATTGCTTCGATCATTTACGCGACCATTGGGTCCGTAATCCTGCTCTTCGTCATTGGTTTGGTTAAACGCGCTTAGTTCGAAGAACGCACCGGTTATTCGGTGATCGCGTAGGCCGTGCTTGAACTGAAAACTAACTTTCAGTTCAAGCACTCAGCCCCTTTATTCGCCGTCGGGCAGCGGCGGCATTGCCCGCAAGTATAGAACAATCGCGGCCAAATCGTCGTCCGTCATATTGGCGAGATAGGGATAGGGCATCGGTGGCATCATTTGGGTGCCGTCTGGCTGTTGCCCATTCCGAATTATTGTGCCCAACTCGGCATCATTATACTTGCTGAGGCCTGTCGGAGTGATATTGGCCGCAATCGATGTGCCCCACGGCCCATGGAAAGCAAATCCGCCAGCCCCGAGATGGGTCTCAAACATCGGCCCCTGCGGGCCAAAAGATGTATGGCATTCAACGCAATGCGCGATAGGGCCAGCAAGATACGCTCCGTATTCGACAGTCTTGCCCTGCGGGATTGCGGGTACAGATTCAATCGGCGGCCCATAGGCGGGAGGGAGCGGAATATTGTACTCACTCACTCCAGGGTCGTTATCAACAGCGGGCACCTGACGCAGATACAGGATAATGCTCATGAGATCGTCATCGGATAAACCACGATAGAGCCCCATAGGCATTGGTGGCCCAATCACGCTTCCATCGGGACGAATGCCTTCACGAATGGCCTTGGCCAACTCGATATCCGACCAATCTCCAACACGCCCCCCGGGTGTAATATTCGGTGCGATGGCAGTGAAGTTTTCGTTTTTATCAACGAGCATTCCAGCAAGCGCCATATCAGGAAGCGGTCCGTCGGGCCCTTGGGGCGTATGGCAATTGCCGCAAGCAGACGGGCCTTCAACCAAATACGTGCCCCGCTCCAGCGAGGGTTCTGCAAAAGCCGCCCCCGTGGTGAAAGCCACAATAGCTGCTGCCATATGGACAGTAGAATGAATTTTATAGGGTTCTAATCTGATCATTGAAGTGGCCTCCATTGTCACAGTGCATTGGACAACATAACCGAAAATTTGATTCTCTCAAAGACTTTGAATCGAAGGGGCTTTGAGATCGATCAAGAGGTGTAGGCAATTCGAGCGAACTGAAACTTCGGGCATAATTGGGGGGGCAGCGCAGGCGAAAACAATCTGTGGCAATTGAATTTCACTTTCAGGGATCGTAGGGAGCGATTTTTTGCCCTCCGTACTCAGATTTTTACAAACAGTAACGCCGCTTTTTCATGCAGCATATTCAGGGCACCGCGTACTGTGTTTTAGGCAATGGATTTTGGTGCCATTTTCGGAAACTTAGGCCGGTTTCTTTGGGAAATAAACGGGCCACCCTGCGCTCCGATGCAATGGCAATCTTGGCCCGATCCGACAGTGAATTGGGATTGTTCGGCTGCGCGTGAAACGCATCCACAACCCGCCGCAGATGCTGCTGTTTCTTCTCTACACGGTATGTCCGTTGTTAACCCGTATTCGCAGATAACTGATGCGTAAAAGCGAGGAATGGCGGTACTGGAGGCAGTTCTAGCTGATCTGGGCGATAAGAACTTAATAAAACGGCGGCTAAAAAGTACAGACGACTAAGAGACACACTCACACCCAAGTTTCAAAAACAGCACCTGACATATCTCCATATTGACGAAATCGCGACTCTCATTGTCTTACTTTCGAATGGGGCAGATGATGAAAAAACTTGCCCGCGTGTTGGAAGGATACGAGGGAAAAAAGAAGGTTAAGACAATAGCTTACAAAAACTGGGAGCGGGAACTTTCCATGGCCTCCATCAAATGGATGGATTTTGACCTGAGGTCCAAGTTTCCTCCAGCTTTGCGCGGAGCCCTTGTGGCCAAAAAATTGGCCTTAAGCAGCCATCTTGTCCATGAACCCTCTCCGAATTTCATCGGTGTCCCGTTGGCTAGAGCTGAATGTGGTCTGCGCCAGTTATACTCCTCCTGCTACTCTTCAAGCGTTTCACGGGCATCGCGCAATGTGCCAAAAAGTGTCCCAATCAGGCATTCGTCCCCCAGCTTACCGTTCTCGTCGTCAAGTGCCCGTAATCGCTTCGCATAGGACAGTTCTATCCCGCCGCACTTGGGTTTATTTTTGTAAAATGTCGCTGGGCTGCTTCTGGGCCAATGCCTTGCATTAACCTGCCAGCCAATGAATACCGTGCCGCCGACATAGGTCCGTCCTTTTGTTGCGCGATCGCGGGCTGAAAATATGGGCTGGGATGTTTGAAGTCACTTTTGTCTCATTTGTTGCGTCCCAAGCTCAAATCTAAAAGGACGCAGGTTGCTTCGTAGGCAAGCTGCTGCCAATCGGCGGAATTCTCGTCGAATTCCACCCCGAGGCGCTTTACTTCATCCAGAGCGGGAGTCTGTGCAGCATCTCTGTTGCGCAGAAATAGAGGCTCTCTCAAAGTTTCTTATAGTGCAAAATTCCGCTGAAGGGCCATTTTGGCTTCGGTGAGGGACCGTTCAGGAGCGATGACACGTGCTTGATCGGATGCTGAGGTTTCAAATTGCAACAGGTCTGACAATACGCGCTCCATAACTCTCACTTCCGTCTCTTTCGCACCTTTCACGTAGCTAAAAGCGGGGGGGGCTGAGTGAGGGACGTGAAAGGACGGGCCGGCACCTCGGCCTCGCTAACCACATGCGCACGGAGCGCAAAAACTAAAAACGAGATTGGATTGTTTTTTGAAAAAAACTTCGGAATGCGACGCCAAAAATGGAAAGAAGAGCCTCTAAATTCCAAATATTGGTATACTTTCTGCTGTGCCATTACTCCGACTCCGTGTTGTTTGTGTCAGAGAATGTGTGCAAAAACGCGACAAACGCCCCGTGCGGATCGCTTTATCGTTTATTATCAACGTCTTAATGGGAGTGTTGGCTCCGACGGTAGGGATCTGGGCCATCGTCAATGTCGTTGTAAGTCATTGAAAAGTAAAGATATGATCGTAACGTAACCGTGGGTGATGCCGCGGTATGATGTAGCACTTTAAAGCGGATGCAAATTGGTGACGCAACTAAGGTTCCTGAGTTGGCTTTTGACACTGCTTAAAAGGTCCAAGACGATGCCCGTAAATATGGTATCAAATCCAAAACCACAGTCCTGTCGTTGCGCAGGCTAGCGTAAGGAATTAATTCTTTTGAAAGTCGCCTCATCGTTCCTTGTTCTAATTTATTGGGTCAGCAGTTGGTTTCCTGTGTCGGCGGGCAGATGGGCGGTTTTTACTGTTGCTGGCTGTATCCTTGGACTAATTGCCGCGCTGCTCGCCCAAAAATCCCTTGAGGAACACCGATGGCCAGCAAAAGTGTTCTCGGTACTGGCATTCCTGCTCCTAATAGGCGGGACATATTTTGCATTTATGACAAGTGCGGTTGGAACGCCAGCGGTCGGTTTTATCGTGCTATTTTTCACATTAGGGGGTGTGGGTTATCTGCTGATGATCCGTACTGTTTTCGCGCTCGGGCAAACCAATCGGATGTCTCATGGCGCAGGGTTCGCCGTTCTTTTCCTTCTTGCCACTTGGTCTTGGGCTTCAGCGTTGGGCATGTATTTCCACGTCGGGGCAGCCAATGACACTACCGCTGCATGTATTCTTGTGCCCAAACCCAATAATTACGACACCGAACTGAACTCCGTATGGGAAATGCGCCTTCCCGAGTTCGCGACGAGCAGAACAGGTCCGACAGGAACGACAATTCTGGATTACCATGCCATTCTTGTCACGTCCTCTCGCGGACAAGCAGAGCTCTACAACTGGTCAAAAAAAAGGATGCGCTTTGAAATTCTTAACCTTGAACGCAATCCATATCTCCCAACAGAATGCCCATAGATCTGGTAGGTATGGGCTTATTCTGTTGAAAAACTCTTCTTGATTTGAGAACGTTTTGCTGCTTCAATTTCCTTGTAGATATGAGGGATTGATTGCGGTTTTGGTGCCAAAGCTGGAGACACAAAGCGCCCTATTCTAGGACTTCTCGATTGAGGTCATGTTCCATCCGACCACGTATTGAGGGCAATAGGTGGCGTCATTGTTTTATCCAGTGTTCGCCAACATCTGTCCGAGTTTTTTCGTTCGACTGAACGACCTTCGGTTGATCCAGAACTAATGATGCGCATGTTGTTGGTCGGATACCACAGTGCTTGCAGCGTTTCTCAACTGTTGGGTGAGGGGGTAACCCTAAGATGCGCTTGGTGGATGCCCGTAGCATGCTCAAACCGATTGCCGGGACGGGCGGGAACCGGACTTTTTTCATTTGGCGAGAAGTCGAATTTTGGTAGCCCTATTTTCAAGACAAGTCCTTTGGGTGCCTTAAACGGGCCTTAAAGCTTTGAACTGCCAACTCGGTAGAAAACTGGACGCCTTCTATCTCACTATCAGACACCGTTATTTTGCTCGCACCGGCGGTGTCATTAACAACAATCGAGAACGCTGCGACTTTGGTCTGGTCTAAATCGTTCCGTTTGAGGCCAATGACTTGGCCACCGTTTGTCTCGTTCGGTTGTGACCAACCGACCTCAAGTTGCTCACCTCGCTAAAAGAACAGCATATTTTCTAGCTGCAAAAATCAGAGTTGAGACCATTGACGAATGACGCAATGAAAGCTCAGTAAAAACCGATTTCTTTTATGTCGACGTCTGCTTCGTGGTCTCGCCCAAAGGCCACGACGCCAATGGATTTCAAGCTGCTTGCCCGAGGGACAGCGCGAAGAAAGCTACCAGATGGTTTGAAGTCGGTGAAAGGCAGCATGACTTCTTTCCAATCGTTGCTGACATCAAAACCGGCTTGATAGTATTGCCACGGAAGGCGTGTTCCAGAAGTGCGAAGATGGACAAAGTACTCTTGATTATTGCCGCGCACGACGAGCCTCACGCCCTTGGCATCCTCTGGCGCTCCATCCGGTAGTTCCATGCGGATTTGGATGAAACCCCCGTTGTTTTCAGTGCTCACATTTCCAGTCATATGTGCGTGGACATCATCGTTCTCTGCAACAAACGACGCCTGCCCAAGGGAAACTCCGCCCATGACGCCATCCGTGAAAAATCCCCATCTTGTCTCTGGCTGTGACTTGAAATCTTCCAAAACGGTATCTCCTGCCGTGGCCATCATGGGCGCAAAAAACACAAAGAATGCGACGGTATAACGTTTAAAGAAATGATTCATATTGGTCTTCCTACTCGGGGTGGTTTTATCAGTTAGGGTCGTTCTCAGAAATATCGCTCGGATGTTTATGATCACCATGGAATTGGGTTCCCAGCCCAATCTAAAAACTGTCCCGTCTCTTGCGGTGTTAAGCCGTCAATTACGTTCAATAAGTTTTTGGACGACACTGATGAGGAAACGGACGTGTGGGTTGTGTAATTTCGGGTGAATTCAGTCGCGACGGTGCCAGGATGAAGAGCCACACATATTGACCTTTTATGGGTGCGCGCCAACTCAATGGACGCTGTACGAATGAATTGGTTTAGGGCCGCTTTTGATGCTCGGTAAGAGTACCAGCCACCAAGATTATTGTCGCCGATTGATCCGACTCTCGCTGAGAGAACTGCAAAAACCGCCTTTGAATCCCGGGGTAATAAATGCGCGGTGTGCTTGAGTATCATCATCGGACCAATTGAATTTACCGCGAACTGAAGAGCTGCAGTTTCGGCATCTAAAACCTTATAAGTTTTTTCCGGTCCTTGATCTCGCGGCGAAAGAGAACCTGTCGCGACTAAAATGGTATCAAACGTACCCTTAAGTCCTGCAGTGACACTTATTATGCTGGCTTCATCCGTTATATCGAGTCCGTTTTCTGTCCGCGATAGGCCTACAACGTCGCATCCCGTGCCCTCAAGCTCTTCTTTTAAGGCCTTCCCTATACCGCCAGATGAACCGATGATTAAAGCTCTGCACATTGATGTCTTTCTCTTCTCTGAGGTCAGTTGAGTATTAAAATAGCCGCGTTAAGAAGCAACACGAATGCTCCCTCCGACAACAATGGCAAGAAAAATAAGTAAATTAACGCTATTGGACCTCGACTTCGTCATAACGGCTTCCTTCACATGAATTTACGTCGAAAAATCACTACGCCTTCTGTTCGCCGCGTATGTAAAGGAACCCCCTGACAGTAAGTGGCCTTATAACTAAAAAGGCGCGATATACCCTCTCTAGGAGCCATGTAGCACCCGGGAAATCTGCACCTCTTGCAAGCCATTTCCACCTTGGCAGGCCGCGCCAGACTTCTTTAAATGCTTCGGCGCCAGACAGGAGTTGGTTCAACGATGAAAGAACATGGAACCGCACCATCGCTGTTTTATGTGGCAACAGATTTAGCTCAAGAAACGCGTTGGTGTTTACGTCGATCGCCTCGAACGATCCCGCGTTATCGATGGTTTGGTAATAGCCTATTTCAGCAGAACACAGTGGGCAACTTCCATCAAAAAACACTTTTGTTTTGGTGTGGAGCGGATTTAAGGATTTCACCACGTCGCTCACCTACAAAATGGCATCGGAATTGAACCGGTCATGTAATACAACCCGCCATATCTAAGCGTACTTCGGAACGATCTTGTAGGGTTGCTGAGAAGAGCTTCTCGCCCATAGTTGCAGAGACCGACACGCCTTCAAATTCGCTGTCGGATACGGTGATTCCACGCGCTCCCGTAGTGTCGTCAACGTCGATTGTGAATGCCACAACTTTGTTAGGGCCAAAATTCTGTAGCTGAAGTGTAATAGATTGATCGCCGTCTGATACTTTTGGAATCGTTGAAAAATGTTCAGCCCCAGATGTGATTTCAAGGGGTTGAAAAACCTCCACTCCGGACCCCGCGGCGGTCACGTCAAAAATCAGCCCAGCAGCCGCACCGGAAAGGTCAATTTTAACCAGGGCGTTTTTGACTTGGCATGAACCTTCGTTCGTTAATATAAATTTGTCCTTCGGCGCACCTTCGAGGAATTCCAAATGAATGTCAGCATAGGATTGCGAAGCTGTGAGGCAAGCGAGTGTGAGAACGCAAAACAGTTTCATTTTGGGGTATCTCTCTAATTCTTAAAACGTGCAGAATAATAATGGCGGCCTCCTTTAAGGAAAAAGGCCGCCATTTCGACGTGTTACTTGGGCAAAATAACTGCGTCGATAACGTGGATGACACCGTTCGAAGCTTCAATATCAGCGGAGACTACATTGGCTCCATTAACGGTTACGCCACCCTCAGTCATGATTGTGATGTCGCCGCCTTGGACGGTGGTTGCCATCATGTTGTTCGATAGATCGCCACTCATCACTTTTCCAGCGACAACGTGGTACGTCAGAATAGCAACGAGTTGATCTTTATTCTCTGGCTTCAAGAGATTTTCAACAGTGCCTTCTGGAAGGGCAGCGAACGCTTCATCTGTTGGGGCAAATACAGTGAAAGGACCTTCACCCTTCAATGTCTCAACAAGTCCTGCTGCGCCAACGGCTGCGACCAATGTGTTGAATGATCCTGCTGCAACTGCTGTGTCTACGATGTCTTTTGGGTGCCCATCGGCGAAAGCAAGATTGGCTGACGACAGCATAGCTGCGGAAGTGATTGCGAAAAAAGTACGGCGGAACATAGGGTCTCTCCAAATTGTAAAATTGACGCCAGCTAGGTGCTGGATAAAAGGTATACGGCCCCTAAGCGAGGTCGGATCACTTTTTAGAAAAAATTGTGAATTGGGCTATCTCAAACTTGACAGCAATTGTCATAGAGGGCGGAATCCGGACCTTCGCCGAAATTGCATACTGTTAAGTCGATGTATGCAAAGCCGTCATTCAACCCACAAATATTGACAGCAGAGGTCATTGGCAGCTCCAAGGCCAAACTGAGTATCTAGGCTAATCCTTGACCTAAAGTTGCTTTGGCCTGACTAATTGTTGCATACTCGGGCACAAGACCGCTCAGCCAAAAGGGATACTCCATGATTTCTCACTCAAAAACCGCCAGCCTATTAGTGTGTGTATTGGGCGCATTCCCGTTTGCTGCCAACGCTCAAGACAAACCAAGGCTTATCCTGCAAATCACTGTCGATCAGTTGCGTGGAGATCTTCTCACCAGACACTTGGACCAGTTCGGCGAAGGTGGGTTCCGGTATCTGCTTGAGCAAGGCATCCATTACAACAATGCCCACCATACGCACGCCAATACCGAAACGATTGTGGGGCACACTACTCTGGCAACCGGTGCAAACCCAGCTGCGCATGGAATGGTGGGCAACCTGTGGTACGACCGCGCCGCGGGTCGGACAGTCTACAACATTGAGGACGCCGACTATTCTATCCTGACCAGCGGCGCCGACGTGGACGATTCCACCGAAATCGACCCCACGCAGCGCGCCGCGACAAGCGAAGGGCGTTCACCGCGAACTATTCTCACATCGACATTTGGCGATGAGCTGGCAGTCAGTACAGTTGGGCAAGCAAAAGTCTTCGGTGTCTCAATCAAGGATCGTGGCGCGGTTTCAATGGCCGGACACGCTGGCAAGGCCTTCTGGTTCTCAAAAGCGGCGGGTCAATTCGTAACAAGCAACTACTACTATGATGCATATCCAACATGGGTTGAGGATTGGAACGCTAAGGGTCTACCTCAAAGCTACAGTGGCCTGTCGTGGGAACTTTTGAACCCGATTGGCACCTATCTGTTCGGCGAACGCGATGATCAGGATTGGGAACCGGATTTCGCAGGGTTTGGTCGCACCTTTCCGCATCCGCTGGGAACGACAGAGGATAAATACTATACGACTATGCTGACGCTGAGCCCTTTTGGGGACCAGATGACGGCCGATTTCGCAAAAACGCTAATCGACGCAGAGGGACTGGGCGATGACGACGTGACCGACTTCCTTAGTGTCAGTTTCTCTGTCACCGATTACGTTGGCCATTTCTTCGGCCCCTCAAGCCTCGAAGCCGAAGATAATCTGCTTCAACTAGATCGCACGCTGGCCGATCTCTTTGCCTACGTTGATGCCGAGGTGGGTCTTGAGAACACCCTGATTGTACTGGCGGCCGACCACGGGGCTCCTGAAGCACCCGGCTATCTGGCCTCGATCGGGATGCCGGGAAGCTATGTTTCGCCCGATGAATGGGACACCGCGCCTGCGATTAAGCGGATCAAAACAAGGTTTGGCATAACCGGCCCACTTTTCGAAGGCTATGATCACCCCTATTTGACCTTGGCCGCAGATGTTCGCGATAACCCCGAAATCGACAGGGTTGCACTTGAGAGCGCCGTTGCAGATGAATTGGTTTCCTTCGAAGGCGTGGCCTATGCGGTGCCAAGTTCACGCCTGCGAGAAGGTTCGCTCCCTGACAACGCCTTGATGCAAGCCGTGTTGAACAACTATCACCCGGACCGATCCGGCGATATCTATGTCGTGTTCCAGCCGGAATCGTTCATCAATGATATGGATGGGTTGTCGGTGACAGTTACCCACGGATCACCATGGCGCTACGACACGTTCGTACCAATCTTGTTTGCCGGGCAGGGGATCTCTCCACAAACCGTGTCACGAAGGGTTCATCCAATCGACGTGGCGCTGACTCTTTCCGTCCTCGCCGGCACACGGCCACCGTCAGGTGCCACAGGAGAGGTTTTGCTCGAGGTCTTGGGACAGTAGCTTGCTTAGATCACGGGGCCCAGATGCAAGTTCAAGTTCAAGTTCAAGTTCAAGTTCTCCGACGGCACCTTTGTCTGCAGATGATGTTTTAGCCTTACCACTGGCCAGTGGTCGGCGATGGCGCGAAGATTGGTCTGCTTGTGCCAAGGCGTCAGGGTCGAAAATTGCCAATCCTGAGAGAGCTATCGCGTACGTAAGCCGCGCATTCATGTTTGACGCGGCCCTGTCGGGGCAAGCCGTGATCCTTGCGGATTTGAGAATGACGGCAGCGGATGTGGCCGCCGGTAGCCTCGTTCGAATAAGCCCGATTGAGATTGACCGTCACGGTCGCGAACTCCCCAAGCCGCCCTTGGTATTCACCGCAGCTAAAGTCCGGAAAAAGCCCAAAGCGGACGGCATTTCCATGAAAAGTTGATGAATTTCACGGTTTGGATTAGCTATCGAAATATCGAATAGGAGCATTGATTATGAAGAAGTGGCTTTTTGCTCTGTGTGTTGCTTTGGTTAGCGCATTCTCTCTTTGGCCTAGGTCGTATGAAGCGACTGCGAAACTGACTAAAGGACCAAAAATAACAATGTCGATCTCGCCAATGTTCGGAATACATAGCGATTGGAAGCGAAAAATTTTCGTGGAATATAGTGGCAAACGGATTGCCAAAGAACTGATGTCAGATACTGGGTGGTGGCGTGGTTCTAATTTATACCGCCATACATCGGGGGCTTACGTCATTCACGAAGGCCAAGGATGGTGTTTTAGTTTCACACTTGAGCCTTTAGAGTTTGACAATACGCCTGAGGTATCATGCGTCAAGAACTCTATTATTCGCCCAACCTCTGACAACATATCTCCGTATTATCGTGACATGAGTTATCTAGGACTGTTCATGGAAAGCTCGCGTATTAGTGACGAGCAAAGAATCTACTTTACCGGTGCAGATCAAACACTCGAACATGAACTGCCTGATGGTCCTTAGACGCTTCGAGAGCATCATTACCTTGTATTGCGCGAACGGCAGCAAAGTCCGCACATCAGTCAATGGTACATTGAGCGGAAGTTGGGCCAAATCAATCGCCAGTTCCTCGGAATGTCATTATTTCGGCATATTTTCTTTTTAGTTTAGGCTTTTGGACAAAGAGGAGCGGTAATGTCTGGCCAGCCAACCGATTCAAAGAGCAAAAGCATTCAAATAGAGGATTTCGAAGGTGGGCGCCGTTTTATCCAAGGACGGGTCATCGGTTTTTCGTTCGGCAAACTTTTTGGCATCTCCTTTGGTGTGCTCTGGATTGGACTGGGGTTGATGATGCCTTTCCTTTCTGAAGCCACCGCACCAGGAATAGCTCCAATGCTCAAGATTGTAACCGGTAGTGTAATGGTGCTTTTCGGTGTGTTCATAGTCTATGCGGTGCGCCGCAATATTGGCCGCGTACTGGAAGTTGACCTTGCTAACAGATCAATTCGCGCGTTCGTGATTGACAACAATAACAGACGCCGAGCCTTTCGCGAAATTGCCTTTCAAAACATAACGGGCGTTTTTAGCGAATTTGACGAGAGCGAATTGCAAAATACCAATTGTTCGGAAAGCCTTATCATCAATTATCGTGGCTGGCCGGGCCGTCTGTATGCACTTTCTGGACGTTCCGAACAGATGGCTATGGTTCGCGACTTTATCCTGACAGAGGCGTTGCACCGACAGCCCGCGCTGATCGTTGATGGGGTGGATTCATTCATTGCGCACACCAAATGGGCCTTGAAACAGCGCATGAAATGGCAATAATTCAGCGCTGAGAGAACTGCTATCGGCAAGATCTCGACACTAGTCCGCTTCGCGAACCTTGGAACATACCGCAGTGAATGTCGGCAACGGTCGCCGTCAGAAAGCCGGGGCGGACATTCGCGAAAACTTCTCTAAAGGTCAGCAATCCCAGTCCTTTCACATTGGATGATGAACCCCTTGCGGGTTGAGTGGAATACAAGGCCAGTGCGGGTGGTTCCCGTGTTGTGACTTAACAGAGCAAACCTCTTAGTGATCCCGTCCACAGAAACCCCAGGAAATAGGACCCTTTCGTTGGGAAGCATGGCTAGGGTAGCCAAAAGGCCATCGTGTAGCGGAATTTCACGTTCTTGGCCCAGGTGGGGTTGCTGGTGTTTGGGGTAGTTGCGGCGATTGAGTTAGGTTTTGTGCTTGAGGTGTTGGACAACGCAATGTTGCGAGACATCAATTCCATAAAATGGTGACGCCCGCAGCAAAGCGGAATGCCGTGGTCCACCTGTGCGAGGCGCATGGTGTGAGCCAGCGGCGGGCGTGTGATGTTTTACAATTCAACCGATCGTCGGTGCGGTATCAGTCGCGTCGGGACAATGATGCTGCACTTCGGGATGCGATTTGACGGGTTTCGAGGGAGCGGCGGCGATTTGGTTGCCGCTGTGTTCACCTGATGATCGCCCGAGAAGGTATTGTGGCGAACCACAAGAAGGGGAGGCGCATTACGGTGTCAAACTACAGCCCGTTCTTTTTGCGATCTTCTGGTCAAAGTTATCGCATAGTTCACACGGCAATCTTTGAACCGATTTGATAAATCCAGTTTCCACGCTTTCGGCGGCCGTGTTAGCACCTTTGACCAGGACGAAAAATCTGGTTCAATGAGTGTTGCAATGTAACTGTTTTGTGAGCCCCACACCGCCGGACTTCCGGTTTCGGAGTGCGGTTGTGTGAAGCAAACATGGTTTTAAATCCAGGCCTTAGGCTCGAGTCTCAGACTTTCCCATACCTCTATTTAAGCTTTGAAAGTGCGGTGCGGATTTTGTCGACGGCTCCGTCAACGTCTTGCAATTTGTCCAAACCAAAAAGCCCAAGGCGGGCAGGATTAGATTCCAATCAGGTTCGCCGTAGGCACCCTTGAACGGTCCTGTTAGGGCGGTGCCGCAAATGCAGTCTTCATGCACCTCTGACACCAAGAACAGGTGCTCAGGGATGTCATCGAAGGCGGTGATCACCACACGCATTCCGCTTTGGAGGGGCAGGGCTGATTTGGGGTTCATTGTCATTGCGCGCCCCTCCGAAGCAGCAGGTCAGGGAGGAAGAACCCGAGGGTCAGGCGGAGGGGGAGCGGGAAAGGAATGGGCTTGAGGATGTCAGGCAGTTCCGCCAGCACAATCAAGGCACCCACGAGGATTTGCGGGACACTTATGCGATAGTCGGTTTTGGTCTTGAGGCCCCAATTGAGGCCAAGACGGAAGGCAGTGCTTCCTAGGGTGAGGAGGGTAAAGGTCGAGAGCATCTATATAAGTCTCCATGAGGTTTTTTATATAGAAGCTTGATGTTGCTCAGTTTTTATGGATGGTTGGCCGGGGTTTCGATACCCGTGAGACATAGCCGTCATTCGTCGGAGGAGCAGCAAACTGCAGATTTGAGCCCATACCTGCCAGAGATATAGTGCAGTACTTGACAATCGGATCCGTACAAGCCAATTAATCACTCCCGTGAGGACGACCTCCCAAAATGGATAAACGCTGGGACGACCCGGCACTTTTTTTGAGGTTGCTATGCGCTCTCCGCTTGATCGTTTACGTCATGCCATTAGTTTTGAAATCATCGCCTTGATCTTGGTCATTCCATTGGGATCGATCTTGTTTCACTTACCTATTGAAGATTTTGGTGTTGTTGGCGTCGTAAGCGCTACACTCGCCACGATATGGAGTCTGGCATATAATTACATTTTCGATTTGAGCTTGAAGCGCACTTCCGGGACCACCAAAAAAAGAGGTTTTGTGCGCATTTTGCATGCCGTCTTATTCGAAGCCGGGTTATTGATTGTTCTTATGCCATTCATTGCGTGGTATCTTGGCGTCACACTTTGGCAGGCCTTTCTGATGGATGTGTCGTTCGCGTTGTTCTATGTGGTTTATGCGTTTGGTTTCAATTGGGCCTACGATGTGCTCTTTCCCTTGCCAGAGTGGAAAAAAGATCAGCTCCCCGAATAGCTGCATTGATCCCTTACGGGTCGCATATATGAGGAGGGGGAGACCCCATAGTTAATCTAATAGGACACCTCACTGGACCCTATTTCCCGCTTAATACTATTTATTTAACTATATGATTAGTAATGATAAATACTATTTAGTCATCAATACTTACCCCTATGATCACCAAGCCTACCTCTCAATGACCAGTGATATCTGCTGATATTCAGGAGCCCTCAACCGATACATCAGGGGCAAGCCCAACACGTCCTTTGAATACCACTTTCATCACCTCGGTAGCCTCCTGTTCAAATCTAGGTTCGACCAAGATTGCGTCATGGATGGGGAGGGCAAAGATACCCCTAGATTTGAGTTCCAACAAGTTAGCCATCAGGATGTCGGCCTCTGTTCGCATCAACTGTAAGCCAACGCCTGTGCCAAAGAGATGAACGATCGCGGGATGGCGTTGCCCAATGGCCGCTAGGGTGGCACTGAAGGACTTGCTGGCAGGGATGGTCTTGCGGACCCCTTTCGGCATACGGATCAGAGGCTTACTGGCGTTGATCGAGGCTTGAATGACCTTCTTGATCCCAGGACGGCATTCTTGCGCGAAGCCATACTCTGTCAGATCAAAAAGATCACCCGTTGGCGGTGTCGCGCCGATTAAGCCATAGAGCAACAAAAACCCTGCCTGTCCGTAATCAAGCTCGACCAGGCTGTCATCATTGATCAAGAGGGTTTCCAACCGCGCATCATGCTTCATCCCATGCCAAAAACCACCAAAGAGCCGTCCCCCTTGGGCGAAGTCTTTGTTGTTGAATATCCGGCGGAGGCGTCGCTCGGTGGTGTTGATCTGTGGATCGGTGCAAGAAAGAGGAACCGTTTCAAGCCAAGCATTCAGGATTTGCATCTCTTGGCGAAGGGCGTTTGTTTCTTCTGTATCAGTGTACTCGACCAGTGCAGCCGGTTTGTCATCCCGCTGTTTTGTTCCGCGCAGTAAAATCAGATCTTCATCTGAAGCACGACCAATGCCAGTAAACGTCACCCCAAAGTGTTCCTGGAGCGCAAGCAAACTTGGTCCTGCCGTGAGGATGGTCTGCCGCCCAGCGCCCGCAAGGAGGGGGGTGTAATCTGTGCCTTTGAAAGTCTGGGAACCAGGGGTGATCTCGACAATACCGACTTCCGGGGTTGCCATCATCTTGAGGATGTCAGGTAAGGTCTTGCCCAGCGCCTGACCCTTGTAGCGCGACTTCTTCCGCAATATTTGATTGCTCTGACTGACATGGAGTTGACCGTTGGGCACTTCAAGGTGGCGATACAGGAGGTCGCAAACAATGGCTGCAATAGTGGTCTCATAAGTCTCTTGGTCCACCGCTTTACGTTTCCGTTTGCGAAGGCCGTGCTTATCCTCATAGCGGCTGACCACATGCAGAACGGACTCAACGATGGTCTCAGCGGCTGCTGATTTGGCGCGACGATGAGGATCAATCGGGCGGGCAGGGACAACAGAGGTCACTGGCTTGGCTTTTG